>JACQPS010000018.1 GCA_016207445.1 Gemmatimonadota bacterium
ACATTTCAGACCAGCGCGCTGGTGGCGCTGCGGATGCTCGTTGGCTGGCATTTCCTCTACGAGGGGCTGGCCAAGATGACGAGCCCGTACTGGAGCTCGGCCGGCTACCTGGGCGGATCGAAGGGGCCGCTACAGGACGTCTTCATCGCGCTGGCCTCGAATTCCACTGCGGTCACGATCGTAGACTACCTGAACATGTGGGGGCTCACGCTCATCGGGCTCGCGCTCATGCTCGGCCTGCTCGAGCGAGCCGTCACCGTGGCCGGCATCGCGTTGCTCGCGCTTTACTACAGCGCCGCCCCACCCTTCACGGGCTACACCTACGCCATGCCCACGGAGGGCAGCTACCTGGTTGTCAACAAGGTCCTGATCGAGCTGGGTGCGCTGGTCGTGCTGCTGGCATTCCCGACCGCACGCACCTTCGGGCTGGACCGCTTCCTGGTGCGGCGCGCGGCGCCGCGGCCGGAGCCGGCACCGGAGCCCGAGCCCGAGCCGCTCGAGCACGTACACGCGTAGGGAGAACGGATCATGAGCGACCAGAAGCTGAAGCTCGATGAAGGCGGCTTTCCGCTCTCGCGGCGGAGCCTGCTCAAGGCGCTGGTGTCGATCCCCGTGGTCGGCGTCTTCCTCGCGAGCTTTCTGGACAAGAAGGCAGCGGACGACCTCAAGCGGCGCGCGCTGCTGCGCGAGCTCGGCGTCACCGAGAGGGGGCCGGCCGTGATCGAGAACGCGATTTCGCGGCCGCCGGGCAAGCGGCTGCGCGTCGGCATCATCGGCTTCGGCGGCGAAGGCGAAGCGCTGGTGCGGCACGCGGGCTTCGCGCACCCGGAGTGGCTGGAGGATGCCCGCAAGCGACGCCGCGAGGATCCGCGGGACAAGGAGCTCGAGACCTACCTGGCGCAGCCGGACCTCAACATCGCCATCACCGCCGTGTGTGACGTGTTCGACGTCCGTGCCGAGCGCGGCATCGCCGCGTCCCGCGTGGACGTGCGCCCGGGCGGCGCCTCCGCCAATCCGCCCGCCCGGCGTTTCCGGCGTTACACCGACATGCTGGAGAGCGGCGAGGTGGACGGGGTGATCATCGCGACGCCGGACCACTGGCATACGCGCATGACCGGGGACGCGGCGGCCGCCGGCATCCACGTCTACTGCGAGAAGTGCATGACCCGGACGGAGGAGGAAGCGCAGGCCATGGCCGCTGCGGTCCGGAGCTCGGGCATCGTGTTCCAGCTCGGGCACCAGAACCGCCAGTCGGAGAGCCACCTCAAGGCGCGCGACATCATCGAAGCCGGCATCCTGGGCCCCATCACGCTGGTCGAGGCGACCACGAACCGCAACTCACCCTGGGGCGCGTGGGTGTGGGACATCCACGAAAAGGGCAGCCCGCAGACGATCGACTGGGAGCACTTCCAGGAGAACGCGGGGCACCAGGTGCCGTTCAGCCTGGAGCGCTTCTTCCGCTGGCGCTGCTGGTTCGATTACGGCACCGGCCTGTCCGGCGACTTGCTCTCGCACGAGTTCGACGCCGTCAACATGATCGCCGGCTTCGGGATTCCGAAGTCCGTGGTCTCCTCGGGCGGCATCTACTACTTCAAGGACGGCCGGGACGTGCCCGATGTGTTCCAGGCGGTCTACGAGTATCCCGAGCGCGAGGTGACCTTCATGTACAGCGCCACGCTCGCCAACGGGAACAACCGCGGCCTGATCTTCATGGGCCACGACGGCACGATGCGGGTGAGTGGCGCCCTCACCGTGGCCGCGGACAACGAGTCCACGCGTTACGAGAAGATGATCAAGGACGGCGTCATCGACCTCTCCCGGCCCATGTTCACCTACCAGCCCGGATTCCGTGGCATCGATGCCGTCACCTCGGCCACCGCCGAGTACTTCGCCAGCCGCGGACTGCTCTACACCTACCGCGGCGGGCGCCGCGTATCCGCGTACCACCTCCACCTCGCCGAGTGGCTCGACGTCATCCGCAACGGCGGGCAGACGAGCTGCAACATCGACCGGGGCTTCGAGGAAGCGATCACCTGCCACATGGCGACCCGCTCCCTTCTCGAGGGGCGCAGGGTGGCATGGGACCCCGTGCGGCAGCGCATCGTGTGAGCGGGGAGGGACGGATGAGACGGCTCGCAGCCATCGGCATCGCCGTGGTCGCGCTCCCGATGGGCGCGTGCGGCGACAACCGCGCAATCGGCCAGCAACAAAGCGGCGCCCGGACCGGAACCGAGCAGATCCTTTCCCTGCGCGACGGCCGCTACTCGAAGCACGGCTGGAACCACTACGGCCCCGGCCACTTCGAGCTGGACGAGCAGACCGGAATCCTCACCACGCGCGGCGGCATGGGGCTGCTCTGGTACGCGGTGCGGCAGTACCAGGACTTCGTGCTCGAGCTCGACTTCAAGACCGCCAGCCGCACGAGCAACTCGGGCGTGTTCCTGCGCGTGCCCGGCGTCCCCACGAGCGACGACTACATCTACCACAGCTTCGAGGTCCAGATCGACGACGCCAGCGATGGCGTGCATCAGACTGGAGCCGTCTACGACGCCGAGGCGCCGAGCACGCGCGCTTCCCGGCCGCCCGGCGAGTGGAACCACTACCGCATCACCTTCCAGGGCGACCACATCCTCGTCGAGCTGAACGGCAGGAAGGTCGTCGACTGGACGGCCGAGCCGCGCGGCAAGGTCGTGGACTTCGCGCGGCGTGGCTACATCGGGCTGCAGAACCACGATGACCGGAGTCCGGTGTATTTCCGGAATATCTACATCAAGGATCTGTCCGGGAACTCGAAGTCGGGGTCGAGCTAGCCAAGCAGGTGGTGGCCAGTCGAGGAAGACCAGATCGTTTGGGCCTTCTCGTCACTCCCTGCTCAGCCGGGGAAGGCCGCCGCCAGCGGGCGATCGAACGTCTTCACCCGCTGAACTCCACGGCGCACGCAGCACGCCAGGTGAAGCAGATCGCGCGCGCCGAGTGACGGATGCGCGCTCACCAGATCTCGCGCGAGCATCACATCCTCAACCTCCACGTCCCAGATCGTTTTTGTTCTGTCCCTGGCCAAGGCGAAGGCTGCATCGAGCGTTTCCAGCCGATCGACCGGTAGGTAGGCGTGCATCAGCTCCTGGAGTACCTCCGCCGAAGTAACGAGCGGCTCGCCAGACTCGACGTGCTCCAGAAAAAAGGTTCGTGCCTCCGGCTTCAGCGGGTGGTCGCGGCCGACCGCGTACATGAAAACGTTCGTGTCCACGAAGATCACGCCGCCGAGCCTCCCGAACGAATCGATTCCTCGATCGCGCGCCGGTGCACCGACCAGTCCGGCTCCTTCCCTCGCTCGTGCGCATCGCAGGCGCGGAAGAACTCCTCCAGGGCGGCTCGTGAGTCGAGGCGAACACGGGCTTCTTCCGCTGCGAGCTTCTCACGGGCGGCGTCGCGCAGCCACTGGCTCAGCGTTTTTCCCTCGCGCGCCGCGCGGCGACGGAAGCGCTCCTTTTCGGCGTCGTCGACTACGATATGGATCCGGCGGGGCACGGCACACCTCCTTTGCACATACACAATAAGGGTGTGCTATCGCCGGCGTCAACCGGTGCAGGCACCGCCGCGGAACAGGCGCGCCGGGCCGCGCCCCGTGTGCGGCGGTGCCGCCTAGGCGCGCTGCAGCCGCTGCGCCTCCCCGCGCAGCTCGGGGCTCAGGTAAGTCCGCTCGTCCGCGCCCGTGTAGATCTGGCGTGGCCGCGCGATCTTCTGCTCGGAATCGAACAGCATCTCCTGCCACTGCGCCAGCCAGCCGACCGTGCGCGGGATCGCGAAGAGCACGGGGAACATGTCGACGGGGAAGCCCATGGCCTGGTAGATGATGCCGGAGTAGAAGTCCACGTTGGGGTAGAGCTTGCGGCTGACGAAGTAGTCGTCCTCGAGCGCGATGCGCTCCAGCTCGACGGCGATCTCGAGGAGCGGACTCCTGCCGGTCACCTCGAGCACCTGGTCGGCCATCGCCTTCAGGATGCGCGCGCGCGGGTCGTAACTCTTGTAGACCCGATGCCCGAAACCCATCAGCCGGAACTCGCCCTTTTTCACCCGGTCCACATACTCCGGCACGCGCTTCCGGGAACCGATCTCGCCCAGCATGCGCAGCACCTGCTCGTTGGCGCCGCCGTGCAATGGGCCCCACAGGGCGGCGATCGCGGCGGCCACGGCGGCGAAGGGGTCGGTGTGCGAGCTGCCCACCCCGCGCATGGCGTTGGTGCTGCAGTTCTGCTCGTGGTCGATGTGCAGGATGAAGAGCACCTCGAGCGCACGCTCGAGCACGGGGTTCGGCTCGTAGCTCTCGTCGCTCATGCGGAACATCATGCTCAGGAAGTTGCCTGGATAGCTCAGGCCATTGTCCGGATAGATGTAGCGCATGCCGATGCTGTGGCGGTACGCGAACGCGGCGAGCGTGGGCATCTTGGCGATCAAGCGGTAGATCTGCTTCCGTCGCGCGGCGGGGTCGTAAACGTTGCGGGCCTCCGGATAGAACGTGGACAGCGCAGCGACCGTGCTGGCCAGGATGCCCATGGGGTGCGCGTCATAATGGAAGCCGTCCATGAACTTCTTGATGCTCTCGTGAATCAGCGTGTGGTGCGTGATGTACCAGGTCCAATCGGCGAGTTGCTCCGCGTCGGGGAGCTCGCCGTGCAGCACGAGGTAGGCGACCTCCAGAAACGTGCTGCGCTCCGCCAGCTGCTCAATCGGGTAGCCACGGTAGCGCAGGATCCCGCGTTCCCCGTCGATGAAGGTGACGGCGCTCTTGCACGAAGCCGTATTCAGGAACGCCGGGTCGTAGCAGAGCAGGCCGAAATCGTTCGGCGTCGCCTTGATCTGGCGCAGCGCCTGCGCCGGAATGGCGGCGCCGTACTCCGGGTAAGTGCCGTAAACGATGGGCACCTCGTACTGCTTTCCGGTGCGGTTGTCGATGAGGGTCAGCGTGTCCGCCATGAAATCCTCCAGGGGCCGGGGGGATGCGTGCGACGACGCAAGAGGAGCAATCCGCGGGCAAGGCGCGGGGCGCTCCGGCCCGGTACGGCTAACGTTCTCGGCTGCTTGGAGTTGCGCGCTTGGCGCCCGGCGTGCCCCCGACCGGGTCAGGGACAATGCGCCCCGCTCGCGGGACACCCTGCAACCCCGCGACCAGCCAGGCACGCGTCGCCCGTCTCTGGGTTGAATTGTCCCGTGCCGCGCCGGCCGCCGGGCACAACTTTGTCCCAGGCGGAAGGGGTGCATCTACATAAATCATTATTTCGCAATCACTTGGCTATCGTGCGCCCTGGACCGCCTCTTGTACCACCCACGCCCCTAGCGCTGCGCGCGGATTTGCTGGAGCGAACGGGACGATCTCGTCGATGATCAGGGGCGGCCGCTTCGTCCCCATAGATCGGGACTACGTGGATGGCCCGGCGGGCCCGTCGGCCCAGTCCGAGCCGTCGTGAAGGAAGGCCGAGTATGAACGACCCGGGTACGCTCAACGAGACGACCGTCATCGGGCTGGGGAATCCCCTCATCGGGGACGACGGTCTGGGCCTCGCCGCGCTGGCCCGCCTGCGCGAGGAGTGGGAGTTGCCGCCGGGCGTGAAGCTGGTGGACGGTGGCACGTGGGGGATGAATCTGCTCCCGGTGATCGAGCAGTCGGACCGGCTGATCCTGCTGGACGCGATCGACGTGGGCGCGCCCCCGGGCGCCCTGGTGACGCTCGAGCGCCGCGAGCTGCCGCTCCTCCTGACCATGAAAGTCTCGCCGCATCAGGTAGACCTGCGCGATGTGCTGGCGCTGGCCGAGTTCCGCGGCCGGCTGCCCGCCGACACGGTCGCGCTCGGCATCCAGCCCGGGTCGGTCGGCTTGGCCGGCGAGCTGAGCGCGCCCGTCCGGCAGGCGCTGGACACGCTGATCCGCCGGATCGTCCAGCGACTGGAATCGTGGGGACACTCTTGTCGCCCGCGCAGCCACGTGCATGCATGAGCTGAGCATTGCCCTCGAGATCAGCCGGCTGGCCGAGGAGCGGCTGGGGCGCGGCGGCCTGCAGGACCTCGTCACCGTGGGGCTCGAGGTCGGAAACGACTCCGGCGTCGAAGCGCACAACCTGCAGTTCTGCCTGGAGGCGCTGCTGGCGCCGCCCTTCCGCGCCCGGCCGCTGATGCAGTTGGTGGAGGGCGACGCGCTCCGGATCACGTTCCTGGAGGTGGACGATGAGCATTCGGACGATCGAGCTGCGTGAGCCGGTCCTGACACGCAACAACGACATCGCCGCGCGGGTGCGGCACCGCCTGGAGGAGGCGGGCGTCGTCGCCTACAACCTGGTGTCCTCTCCGGGATCCGGGAAAACCTCGCTGCTGGAATGCACGCTGAAGGACCTCGGGAAGGACCTGGGCATCGCCGTGATCACCGGCGACGTGCAGACGCAGAACGACGCGGAGCGGCTGTCCCTCTACACGCCGCGGCTCGTCCAGGCCGTGGTCACGGGTGGCGCCTGCCACCTGGACGCGGCGCAGATCGAAGCAGCGCTCGAGTCCATCCTGCTGGAAGAGACCGACCTTCTGTGCGTGGAGAACGTGGGCAATCTGGTGTGCCCGGCAGGCTGGGACCTGGGCGAGGCGGCGAAGGTCGTGATCTTCTCGGTGACGGAGGGGGAGGACAAGCCGCTCAAGTACCCGAAGATGTTCCGCCAGGCGCGGGTCGCGATCCTGAACAAGATCGACCTGCTCCCGTTCGTCCCCTTCGACCTCGAGCGGGCGGTCGAGTTCGCCCGTGAGATCAACCCTGAGCTGCGCTTCTTCTTCACTTCCGCACTGACCGGGGAGGGAATGCTCGAGTGGTACGACTTCCTGAAAGCGCAGGTGAGCGCGGTGCGGCCCCGCCCGCTGCTCCCGGTGTGAAGCGCGCACCCGCTCGCGGCGCGGATCCGTAGCGAGCAGCGAGGCGGCCGTGCAGGGACTGAGCGTCCGGTGCTGGGCACCGCGGCCTGCGAAGCGATCCGTGAGCTGAGCTGGAGCCCGGCTTTGCGGAAATCGCGGGCCGTCGCCACATCGAGCGAGTTGAACCGCTGCGGGCGGTCGATGGTGATGATGCCGACGTCGCCATCGCGATCCATGCGGATGTGCTCCATCTCGGGAGCACGATCGGATCTCATTGACTGGTTCACGTCATACACTCCTGCCGTCGAACGGCGCGCGTCGGCGCGCGCTCAGTCCGGCCGCACGCGAATGCGCTTCGCGAGCTCGGCATCCACGGCGAATTCGCCGTACCCGATGCGGAAGACGTAGGCGGGAGAGCGCTGCACGAGCGTGAGGCGCACTCCCGGCAGAACGCCCATGGCCGCGAGGCGGGCGCTCACGGCGCTGCCCGGTTCTTCCAGGCACGTGACGATCGCCGGCCGCCGCAGCTCCAGCGTCGTGAGCCGCACGGAATCGCAGTCGAGTGCGGCGCAGCGCTCCGCCTCTGGAACCGGAGCGCCCGCGGGGCAGTCTTCACCCCAGCGGCCCCGGCGCAGGGCGCGCCAGCCGGCGCGCAGCACGTCAGTGGGCGTCATGGGGCACCAGCCAGTGCCGCAGCTTTACGAGCCAGGGCGGCGGCACGGGGTTCTCGTAGCCGCAATACGGGCAGCGCACCGCACGACAGTCGGCGCCGAGCGGGCACTGCTGGCAGGCAGGCTGCCCCCGGTCCTCCTCGAACTCGCGACCGCAGAAGGCGCAGGTCATCCGGCCAACCGCCGCAGGAGCAGGTTGACGAGCAAGCCGCCGCCGAACGCGAACGGCGTGATGAACACGAGCATCCCGACCGCCGTCCGCACGCCACGCTCCCGCACCATCATCAGGAATTGCGCGATGCAGGGCACGAACAGGGTCAGCGTGACGGCGGCGACCGCGAGCTGCACCGCGTCCAGGCTCCCGGCCCGGTCCAGATCGAACAGCCCCGCGGCCCCGTAGTCTCGCCGGAAGAAGCCGAACAGGAACACGGCGGCAGTCTCGGGCGGCAGGTCCAACAGCCCGACGACCGGCGTCAGCGCCGAGACTGCGACCCCGAAAAGTCCCGTCAGATTGCCGATCCAGAGCAGCACGCTGGCAAGCAGGAACAGCGGCAGCACCTCGAGGAAATACCAGTGCATACGGGTGTACGTCTTCAGGAAGACGTTGCCGGCGCGCGGCCGGCGCAGCGGCGGCAGCTCCATGTGGAAGCGCGCGGGTGCGCCGGGCAGAACGCGCGCGCCCAGCGCGCCCACGAGCAGGAAGCTGCCGGCGATCGCCGCCACCCAGGCCGCGAGCGCCAGCGGCTCGCCCGACAGGATCGCCAGAATGACCCCCAGTTGCGCGGAGCACGGGATCGCGAGCGCCAGGAGCAGCGTGGCGATGACGCGCTCGCGGCGCGTCTCCAGCGTGCGGGTCACCATGGTCGCCATGGTGTCGCAGGCGAACCCCAGCACCATCGGGATGACCGCCCGCCCGCTCAGCCCGAGGGGCTTGAACACGCGGTCGACCAGCAGAGCGAGACGCGGGAAGTAGCCGCTGTCCTCCAGCACGGAGAAGAAGAGGAAGAAGGCGCCCACGATGGGCAGGATGATCGCGACCGCGTAGCGCAGGCCGAGCGTCAGCAGTCCGTACTCCCCCACGAAGAGCGAGCGGACGGGCGCCCAGGGGACCGGCGCGAACAGGCTTTCGAAGAACGGCGTGACGTACCGCTCGAAGCCGCCCTCGAGCCAGTCCACCACGGTCCCCGCGCCGAACTGGCCGACGAAGGCGTAGAGGCCGAAGTAGAGCACGATCAGCAGCACCGGGATTCCGGTCGCCGGCCGCGTGAGCAGGCGCCCGAGCACATCCAGCCAGCGCGGTGGGTTCGCGCCGGCCCGGACGATGGCGCCGTCGAGCAGCTCACCCGACAACCTGCGCCGCTCGACCGAAATGCGGTACGACGCGGGCGCACCCAGTGCCGTCGTCGCCCGATCCACCGCCGCGCGCGCCGCGCTCCCGCCGTCGGGCTCGCGCCGGGCGACTTCCGCCGCGACTTCGCTGTCGCCCTGGAACAGAAGGGCGACGAAGCTCGCCGGATCGACGGGATACACGCCCACCAGCCGCTCTCTCACCGAGAGCATCGCCTCACCGACGCTGTTCCCGTACAGGATGCGCACGGGTCGTGCGCCGGCGGCGAGCGCAGCCGCGATGGCTCGGCCCAGCTCCTCCACGCCGCGCCCCTCCACCGCCACCACGGGAACCACGGCAACGCCGAGTCGAGCACTCAGGCGGCGCGCATCCACCTCCACGCCCAGACGGGACGCCTCATCGATCATGTTCAGGGCGACCACCAGCGGGCGGCCGGACTCGAGCAGCTGCAGCGTGAGCGGCAGCATTCGCTCGAGCGCCTTCGCGTCTACCACGTGGACCACCACGTCCGCTTCCCCACTCAGCACGATGCGCCGCGCCACCCGCTCCTCGTCGGTCCACGCCAGCAGCGAGTACAGGCCGGGGGTGTCCAGCACCTCGGCCGGTCGTCCCCCGAGCCACGCGCTCCCCCGGGTCACCTCGACGGAGGTCCCCGGATAATTCGATACCGTGACGTAATGGCCCGTCAGCCGGTGAAAGAGCGCGCTCTTTCCCACGTTCGGCGCGCCGATCAGCGCCACCCGCGCCGCGCCCGCCGGCGCCGCAGGCGCCGGCGGACCCGCGTGACACGCTGGACCTGCGGCCGATTTGGCTGCCTGTGTGCTCCTGGACGCTTCCGGCAACGTGCCTCCAACGCTCGAAAATCGCCGAGCGACGTTGCGGCGTGCAGCGCCCGTGCCCCTCGAGGCTGGCGGGGGTGGTACCGCTCAAATTATTGTCCTAGTAGAAGTTACGAGGTGTAGACCACGGCGGTGAAACACAACGGGCACGGGCAGAATCGGGCGATTCGCCACACCCGCGCCCGGGAGCGTGGCAAAGTGTCCCGCGAGGAGGGTGTGAATGCGGCCATTGGGGAGTGGCTGCGCCCGCGTCAGTTGGCCGGCCGGTCCGCGGGCATGGTGAAGTGGAAGGTGCTCCCGGCCCCGACCCGGCTTTCCGCCCAGATGCTGCCACCGTGCGCCTCGACGAGTCCCTTCGCGATCGCGAGGCCGAGCCCGATGCCCCGCCGGCCGGTGTGTTGAGCCTGCCAGAAGCGATCGAAAATGAACGGGAGCTGGTCCTCGGGGATACCGGGTCCGGTATCGGAAACCGAGAAGCGGAGCGCGTCACCGGCCGGCTCGACGCGGATCGTGATCGTGCCACCCGAGGGCGTGAATTTGACCGCGTTCCCGACCAGGTTGGACAGGATCTGGAGCAATCGTTCGCGATCGGCGCGCACGGGGGGCAGGCCATCGCCGATCTCCGCCTCGAGCCGGAGCGATTTGACGGTCGCGAGCGGCTGCAGGATCTGGCGGGTCTCGGCGACGAGCGGCGCCACCTTTACCGGCTGTGGCCGGAGCTGCAGCCTCCCCGCCTCCATGCGGCGGATCTCGAGCAGGTCGTGGATCAGCCGCTCCATCTGCTCCGCGGAGCGGCGGATCGCGTCCAGGTGCTGGCGCACGGTCGCGTCGACCGACGCGTCCGGCAGTTCGCCCTCGAGCAGGCCGGCGCCGATGAAGATCGCGCTGAGCGGGTTGCCGAGGTCATGCGACACGACCGACAGCACCTCGTCGCGAGAGCGGACCGCCTGCAGCGCCTCCCGATACAGGCGCGCATTGTCTATGGCGAAGGCGGCGCGGCGGGCGAGCTCCTCGGCCAGCGCGACGTCGCGCTCGTCCAGCGAGCGCTGCGCCCGGGAGCAGACCAGCGTCATCGCCCCGAACATGCGCCCCCGAGCCAGGAGCGGCACGACCAGGAAGCACCCGATCTCGAGGCGCCGGAGCAGCTCCAGGTGCCGCTCGTCCTGCGCGAGCCCCGCCAGTATGTCGTCTGTGACATCAGAGACCAGCAAGGTCTCGCCGGTCTGCAGCGTCCGGTGCGCGAGGTGGCGCCGGTCGCGATCGAGCGGGTAATCGCGCAGCGCGGCTGCGATCTCCTCCTTGGCCGGATCGGCATGCACCGCTTCCAGCCGCCGAATGCGCCCTTCTTCCTCCACGATGTCGATGATGCAGAGGTCGGCCAGCGAGCGGACGGCCAGGCGGGCCACGCTGCTCAGCGTCGTGGCGTAATCGAGCGAAGTCGCCAGGATGCTGCTGGCCTCGGCCAGAAACCGCTGTGCGCTCTCGCTGCGCTTGCGCTCGGTGATGTCCCGGAGCACGACCGTGAAGATCCGCTGCCCGCCGACCTCCAGCTTCGAGATCGCGGCTTCGGCCGGAAACTCTTCGCCGTCCTTGCGCCGCCCTGCGATCTCCTGCCGTTCGCCCATGCGGCGTGCCACGACGGGCGCACCCGCGAAGTGCGCGATGTGCTCCCGATGTACGCCGCGGGAGCGCTCGGGCAGCAGGAGATCGAGCGGCTGGCCCACGACCTCCTCCGCGCGGTAGCCGAAGATGCGCTCGGCACCCTGATTGAACAGGACGATGCGCTGCGCCTCGTCGGTCGAGATGATGGCATCGGCCGCGATCGAGACGATGCCGGCGAATTTCGCTTCCGAGAGGCGCAGCGCTTCCTCGACTCGCTTGCGCGCGAGGATCTCGGCCTCCGCGGCCCGCCGTGCCGCCTGCTCTTCCGTGAGCCGGCGCGCGTCCGCCTCCGCCTCGCGCAGCTCCGTGATATCGACGCCGTTTCCGACCACGTAGCGAACCGCGCCGTCCTCGCCGAGGATCGCCGTGTTGGACCAGGCGATGCGGCGCTTCTCGCCGCCACGCGTGCGCCAGAAATTCTCGTGGGTGTTGGGGAAGTGGCCTGCGGCGAGCTGGGAGAACACACGGCGGACGCCCTCGACCTCATCCGGGACGAGCAGCACGTCCCAGATGCGGGCACCTCGAATGTCCTCGAAGCGGTACCCGGTGAGGCGCTCGCACGCGGCGTTGAAGCGGACGATGTGACCCCCGGGATCCAGGACGATGACGAGCACTCCCGCGGTATCCAGCACCGCGTTCAGCAGTTCCTGATCGCTCGGTCCTGCCTGGCTTCCGGCGCGGGTGACACTCATTTCCTGAAGGGGGTCGGGTCGAACTCGCTCCCACGTGCGCGTCGGGGCGAACAGGCCGGCTCCAGCGGGCACGTCCAGGGCGCGACGCGTCCTCGCTGCACTGCCGGCAGCTCGGCCCGGCCCGAGGGGACGGCGTGTTCTGTCTTGAAACCCGCGGGAGTGTAGGCGGTTCCGGGCGCGTCAGGGCGCCACGTCTCGGGGCGCGGGCACACCGAACCGAGGATGAGGCGGAGCGAGCAAGATGGGGATGGTACCGTGCTGCAGGACGTAGAGGGCCACCGCTGGAGCAGGCGCGGCCATGACCAGCGCGGTGGCATCGAGCTCGATCGCGGCCCGGACCGCCGCCCGACCGGCCCGTTCCGACGATAAGCGACCGAGTCGCAGGAGAGTGCGCTCGGGGCGCCCGGCGGTCCAGGCGTCGACGAGCGCGGCGCTTTCCGCGCTTCCTTCCGTGTTCACGAGCGGCCGGGCGAGCAGCTCCCGCTCCGGCGCGCCGGTCGCCGGGAGCAGGAGCAGCGCACAGTTCAGGCGCATCAGCAGATCCGTGAGCGTCCTGCTCTCCCGGCCGGCGACCGCAGGAGGGCCGGCCACGACCAGGTCGGCGCGACAAGCGCGAGCCAGCGCTGTCAGCCAAGGGCCGGCTTGCCCCCGCTTGATCAGGAGCTCACCGTCCATGCCGAGGGCGCGCAGCTCCGTGATCCAGCGTTTCCCGCTCAGCTTCACCAGATCCAGCTGGGCGCAGGCCTCGTCGCCGGCGGGCACTGCCCAGAAAAGCCAGACCAGCTCGACGCCCAGCGGCGGCAGGGAACCGAACCAGGCCGGTACGAGGCCGCCGCGCGTTCCCCCCACGGCGCACAAGGCGCTCCTGAAAAGCTTCTCGAGCAGCGTGACCTCCTGCGAGCCCGGGCGTCCGTCGTGGCGCTGGTTTTCCGCCGAACAGCGCGTGCCAGCCCGGTGGGTGCGTCGATCGCGGCCCACCTCGCGGCGCGGCTGCGCGGAAAAACGGCCGGGCACGGCGCCGCGCCGCCCCGGCCGATCGGGACAACCTGTCCCACCCCGCGCCGATCTGTCCGATCACTCGACCAGCATCGGGTCGAACTCCGGAAGGATGCCCTCCTGCTGGTACTGCTTCAACTTGCGGTAGAGGGTGCGGCGGTCCACACCCAGCACCTCCGCGGCGTGTCCCTTGTGCCCGTGTACTTCGTCCAGGACGTCCAGGATGTACTCGCGCTCGAGTCGCTCCAGGTTCCAGCGTTCCTGGCGCGCCTGCTCGAGCAGGCGCCGCTCCGAGCGCCCCTTCTGGCCGACGGGCGGCTCGAAAGGCAGCGAGCGGGCGCCGGTGTGCATGATGACGGCGCGCTCGAGAAAGTTCTCCAGCTCGCGCACGTTGCCGGGCCAATCGTAGGCCAGCATGCGACGCATGGTGTCCGGCGTGATCTCGGGCGGCTCGACCCCGTTCTCCTGCGCGAAGCGTGCACGGAAGTAGTTCGCCAGCAGCGGGATGTCGCTCTTGCGCTCCCGCAGCGGCGGCACCCGGATCGGAAAGACATTCAGGCGATAGAACAGGTCCTCCCGGAAGCGCCCCCCGGCCACCTCGTCGGCCAGCTCCACGTTCGTGGCCACGATCAGCCGGAAATCGACGGAAATGACCTGGCTTCCCCCGACCCGCTGGATCTTCCGGTCCTGCAGCACGCGCAGGAGCTTCACCTGGATCGCCGCAGAGACGGTCGAAATCTCATCCAGAAAGAGAGTCCCGCCGTGCGCGTCCTCGAACAGACCCCGCCGGTTCGCGATCGCACCCGTGAAACTGCCTTTCATGTGTCCGAACAGCTCCGATTCCAGCAGCGTCTCCGGCAGTGCCGAGCAGTTGATCGGGACGAACGGCTTGCGGGCCCGATCGGAGAGATCGTGGATCAACCGCGCCACCACCTCTTTGCCCGAACCGGTCTCGCCCTGGACCAGCACGGTCGCGCGCGTGGCCGCGACCCGCTCCACCAGGTCGAACATGCGCTGCATCGCGGGCGCCTTGCCCACGACGTTCGCGCGCAGCCCCTCTTCCGCTCGCCGCCGGAGCTGAACCACCTCGCGGCGCAGCTCGGTCTCGTGCAGCGCCCGCTCGAGCGTGAGCAGCAGCTCCCCGGTGCGGAACGGCTTGTTGATGTAGTCGAACGCGCCCAGCTTCATCGCCTCGACGGCCGTGTCCACCGAGCCGAACGCGGTCATCACGATGAACTGCGCGTCGGTCTGGAGTGCGGGCGCCGCCGACAGCACGTTGAGGCCGTACATCCCAGGCAGGTTCAGGTCGAGCAGGACCACGTCGTACAGTTCCTGGTCCAGCGCCTTCAGCGCATCTTCGCCGCTGTCGACGGCCTCCACGGCGTAGCCTTCATCGCCCAGGACCTTGGACAGGAGATCGCGCACGATCTCCTCGTCCTCGACGATCAGCACCCGTGCCTTGGAGCGGACCCTGACTTCTTCATCCATGGGTGTTCACCGGTAGGCGTGCGATGAAAGTGGCACCTTGCCCGCGCGCGGTCTCGACCTGGATCGTGCCCCCGTGCTGGTGCACGATCTGCCGCGCCAAGGGCAGGCCCAGCCCGGTTCCCCCGGACCGCGAGAAGAACGGCAGAAAAATGCGCGGCAGATCCTCGGGCGCGATGCCGGGGCCGGTATCGGAAACCACCAGCTCCGCGTAGGGAGCCGCCCAGCGCGTGCGCACCTCTACCCGACCCCCTGCGTCCGCCAGCGCATGCTGCGCGTTCAGCACGAAGTTGAGCAGCACTTGCTGTAGCTGGCCGGCATCCGCGCGCACGGGCGGCAGCGCCGGATCCAGCTCGAGCAAGGGCTCGAGGCCGCTTCGCCGCAGCTGCTTCTCCACGAGCTCGAACCCTTCCGTCACCACCGCGTTCAGATCCACCATGCGCAGCACGGGCTCGCCCGGACGCGCCAGGTCCACGAGCCGGCGCGCGAGCTGAGCGATCCGCCGCGTCTGCGTGAGAATCACCTCCAGGTCGCGGCTCGCGAACTGGCACGAGCCGCACTCGCGCTTGAGCAGGTACTCCACGGCCACGCTGATCGCCGTCAGCGGCGCACCGATCTCGTGCGCGACGCCGGCCGCCAGCTGCCCGACCGCCGCCAGCTGCTCCGCCTCCACCATGCGCTGCACCCATTTCCCCCCGACCCCCGCCGGCGTCTCCGACGCGTACGCCGCCCAGCCACCTCGCAACCGCTCGAAGCGCCAGGACGTCCCCGCGTCCGGCTCTTCGCCGCCGTACGTCCCCGTCACGAACTCGCCCAGGTGATGCCCCACCACCTCCGCGCGCGCTCGGCCCAGCAGCTGCTCCGCGGCCGCGTTGACCGACCGCACCACGAACGCGCGGTCCGTCGTCACCACACCCTGCTCCACACCCTCGAGGATCTGCTCCAGCGCCCTGTTGCCCGCCACGAGCCTCCTGCCTGCCGGTTTCTGCGCCAGCCTGTGCGGGGAACGTACCACCCCGACCCCGCTCCGATCCCACACGCTAACTCACGCCCCGACAATACATTCGACTCGCAGCCTCAGCACCCGCGCCCTGTGGTCGCGCCCCCACAATGTCGCATCTCGCGACACACGGCGCCAGGGCTGTAGCAAATTGTCCCAAATGCGCCGCAGTAACGGGGGACGGCCCGGATTGCAGCGCGCGGCCGCGGATCAAGTGGGGCCGGGCGCGAGGGACAGAATGTCCTTTTAGCGGCCGAGGTCCGGAGGTGGGGTTCGATTCCAATGCGTTGATTTCAAAGCGGATAGCTCGTGGCTCGTGACGGGGCACGCGCCCTGCCGACGCCGGGGAGCACGGCCTACGCGGGAGCGTGAAATGGCATCAGGACGTGTGCCGCCGGGGACAGCGGAGGCAGTTCCCGGGGCCATGGCCGCGGTTTGGGGACACCTGGACGCGATCCGTCGGCAGGAGATCGACAAGCTCCTGCGACGCATGCCGCACCTGACGCCGGATCGGGCGGCGGTGGAGCAGCTGACACGCCGGCTTCTGGCGGGTTTGTTCGGCGAGTCGGCCGATCTCGGAAACGGAGCCGCGGCGGCTGCGGCGCGGTACCTGTTCGGCGTGGAGAGCCTCGAGTTCCGCGGCAGGGAGACGGCCAGCGAGAAGGCCCGGCCTTTCCGCGGCAGCGAGACGGCCCCGGCCGAGGGTGGGCAGCCCATGCGATCGGCAAGAATCGGTGAAGGAGGACTATGAACGGAAGCACGATGGCGCCGCCGCTGCCAGGCGTGGGCTCGCCGGGAGGGTTCGAGACAGCGTCGCCGAGAGGGCGCAGCGTGCGTGAGTGGCTGAACGGGCCGGGGCTGGGTTGGCTGGCGCTGATCGCACTGGCCGGGGCTCAGGCGTTCGGCCTGCTCGCCACGCCTGCGGATCGCGACATGGGCCACCTGCAGAAGATCATGTACGTGCACGTTCCGGCGGCGTGGGCGGCGCTGGTGGCGTTTTTCCTGGTATTCGTCTGGAGCGTGCTGTACCTGTGGCGGCGTTCGGCCCGCTACGACGGTCTCGCCGTCGCGGCGGCGGAGGCGGGTGTCGTCTTCACGGCGCTCACGCTCACGCTGGGCTCGCTCTGGGGTCGACCGACGTGGGGAGTCTGGTGGACGTGGGACCCGCGACTCACGACGACCGCGATCCTGCTGCTGATCTACGCGGGCTACCTGGCGCTGCGTGCGTTCACCGACGAGCCGGACCGACGCGCGCGCTGGAGCGCCGCCGTGGGAGTGCTCGGCTTCCTCAACGTTCCGATCGTCTACATGTCCGTGCGCTGGTGGCGCACGCTGCACCAGGTGCAATCCACGCCGGACACACTGGAGCCGACGTTCGCCTGGGGCCTGCGCCTGAACGCGATCGCGTTTCTGCTGCTCCTGGCTTACTTCATTGTCCGCCGCCGCCGGGTCGCCCAGCTCGAGCGCCGGATCGACGCGCGGCTGGAGTCGGCGGCCCTTGCCGGAGGTTGATGCGATGTCGGAATGGGGATACGTGGTCGCGGCCTTCGGCCTGACCTGGCTCGTGTTGCTCGCATACGCGGCGTATCTGTGGCGCCGGATCCGGCGCGCCGACGCGCTGCTGGCGCAGCTACCGGGCGCGCCGCCCTCAGCCGAGGAGACGCTCCCATGAACGCCGGACGCCGCTTGCGCCGCGCGGTCCTGCCCGCGGCTGGCCTGCTCGTCGTTCTGGGCGGCTTCGGCTATCTGCTCTACGGCGGCCTCGAGAGCAACCTGGTCTACTTCCTCACGCCGTCGGAGCTGGTCGCGCGTGGTGCTGAAGCGTACGACGTCCCCCTTCGCCTGGGTGGCCAGGTGATGCCTGGGAGCGTGCACTGGGACGCACCGGCCCTGTCCCTGACGTTCCAGATGACGGACGGCGCGCGCGCGGTGCGGATCCGATCGCGCGGTGCGCCGCCGCAGATGTTTCGCGAGGGCATCGGCGTGGTGGTGGAGGGGCGCTACCGCCCCACCGGTCTGTTCGAGTCGTCGAACCTGATGGTGAAGCACTCGAACGAATATCGCGCGCCCCATCCGGGAGAGCGGCCGGAAGCGCTCTACCGCACGCTGCTGCGCGAGCGTTCGGGCGGCGAATGAGCGCCGGTCGGTCTGCGCGCGAGGCGAGGCACCAGTGACGCGCATCATCGGCCAAACGGCGCTCGTCATGGCGCTGGTGCTGGCGCTCGCCGGTGCCGTCGCGGCGGTGGTGGGCGTGCGGCGGCGGCGGCCGGAGCTGGTGCGCAGCGCGCAGGCGGCGGTGTGGGTCAATTTCGCGCTGCTCAGCGTGGCGAACCTCGCGATGGTGTACGCGCTCGTCACGCACGACTTCAGCATCTCTTACGTGGCGCAGGTGGGGAGCCGCTCGACGCCGCTGCTCTTCACGGTCATCTCGCTCTGGGGCGCGCTGGAGGGCTCGATCCTCTTCTGGGGGTGGGTGCTGGCGGCCTTCACGGCCGTCGCGGTGTACCGCTCGCGCGCACGCCTGCCGGATGTGCTGCCGTACGCCACGGCCACGCTGCTCACGATCGGCGCGTTCTTCTACCTCCTGCTGATCGGGCCGGCCGACCCGTTCGAACCGCTATGGCCGGTGCCGGCGGACGGTCCAGGACCCAACCCCCTGCTGCAGAATCACATCCTGATGGCGGTGCACCCGCCCCTGCTCTATTTGGGGTACGTGGGGATGGCGGTGCCGTACGCGTTCGCGGTCGGCTCGCTGCTTTCCGGCCGATTCGACGACGTGTGGATCCGCGCGACCCGCCGCTGGACCATCGTCGCGTGGACGTTCCTGACCCTGGCGATCGTCGCGGGCATGTGGTGGAGCTACGAGGTGCTGGGCTGGGGTGGCTACTGGGCGTGGGACCCGGTCGAGAACGCCTCGTTCATGCCGTGGCTGACCGCGACCGCGTTCCTGCACTCGGTCATGGTGCAGGAGCGTCGCGAGATGCTGCGCGTGTGGAACCTGGGGCTGATCACGGCGACGTTCGTGCTCACGGTGCTGGGCACGTTCCTGACGCGGAGCGGCATTCTCTCGTCCGTGCACGCGTTCACGCAGGGCGCGATCGGCTACTACTTTCTCGTCTTCATTGCGCTCGTCCTCGTCTTTTCCCTGGTGCTGGTGGGTGGGCGAAGCGGCGAGCTGCGGAGCGCGGGTCGGATCGAGTCCATGGCCTCGCGCGAGACGGCATTCCTGCTCAACAACCTGGTATTGACCGCGTTCACGTTCACGGTGCTGCTGGGCACGCTGTTTCCGCTGGTGGCGGAGGCCGTGCGTGGCGTGAAGGTCAGCGTGGGGGGACCGTTCTTCAACCGCATGACGCTGCCGCTGTGCGTCACTCTGCTCTTTCTGCTGGGCGTCGGGCCGGCGCTGCCCTGGGGTCGGCCATCGGCCGCGCTCCGGCGCAGGTTCCTGGTTCCCCTGGCCGGATTGCTGCTCGCGGTGGCCGTGGCCGCCCTGCGCGGCGCGCACCAGCCGTACGCACTGCTCGTGTTCGGCTTCGGCGCTTTCGCCGCCCTGTCCAACATGGCCGAGTTCGCCGGCGCCGCGCGGGCGCGGGTGCGCGCACACGGGGAGGGACCGGCGCGTGCGCTGCTGCGCGTGATCGCGGCGCACCGCCGCCGCTACGGCGGCTACACGGCGCACCTGGGCGTGGTCGCCCTGGCCGTGGGAATCGCCGCGTCCTCCAGCCTCCGCCGCGAGCGGGAGGCCACGCTGCCGGCGGGCGGGATTCTGGAGGTCGCCGGGTACGGCCTGCGCCTGGACCGCCTCTGGGCCGAAGAGGAGCCGCAGCGGTTCGTGATCGGGTCCGATGTGACACTGCTCGAGGCCGGCCGTGAGCGCGGCCGGCTGGAGCCGCGCCTGAATTACTACGGCGGTCGCAGCGAGCCCCTCACCACGCCGGCCGTGCAAAGCCGGGCCACGCGCGACATCTACGTCACGCTGATGGCATTCGAGAATGACGGCTCCTCGGCCACGCTCAAGGCGGTGGTCGAGCCACTCGTCGCCTGGATCTGGGTCGGGGGTCTCATGATCGCGCTTGGCGCGGTCATCGCGTTGTGGCCGGGGCGCCGCCGCACGCGGCGATCAGTCGGCGTGCAGCGGGAACTGCCGCTCCAGCCGGCAGCCGCGCCGCGGCGGCGCGTTGCGGAGGGAGGTGCGGATTGAGCCGGCGACGCGCACTGCTCTCGGGGGCCGGGGCCGTTCCGATCATCGCCCTGCTGGCGTTCGGCCTCACGCGCGATGCGAGTCTGATCCCCTCACCGCTGCCGGGGACTCCCGCGCCGCCGTTCGCCCTGGCCGTCCTGCACGCGAGCACGGCAGAACCCATTCGGCTGGCCGACCACGCGGGCGAGGTCGTGGTCCTGAATTTCTGGGCATCATGGTGCCTCGCGTGCCGTTCCGAGCACGAAGCGCTGTCCACGGTCGCGGAGCGGTACGCGGGCCGCGGTGTTCACTTCTACGGCGTCCTCTATAACGACACGCCGGAAAACGCGAGGCGCTGGATCGCGGAGATGGGCGGGCAGAGCTACCCCACCCTCCTCGACCCCGGCTCACTCACTGCGATCGACTACGGGCTCTATGGAGTGCCGGAGACGTTCTTCATCGGACCGGACGGCAGAGTGGCGTACAAGCAGATCGGGCCCGCGACGGAGCAGCTGCTCGTGCGGCAAATCGAGACGCTCCTCGGCACGGTGACGGGAGAATGGCAGTGAGGTGCCTCGGCCTCTTGCTCGTGGCGCTGGCCTTCGCGGACGTGGGCGGCGCGACCGCGCAGGACGCGGCCCCGCCAGCGCCGCCCGCTTCGGCCGAACGCGCGCCGACGGCGGCCGGTCGCGCCAGCGCCGCCTGGCTCGAGCAGCAGACGCGGACGATCGCGTCGCAGCTGCGGTGCCCGGTGTGCCAGGGCCTGTCGCTCCAGGACTCGCCGACCGAGCTCGCCCAGGAGATGCGGGACGTCATCCGGACGCAGCTCGCCGAGGGCAGGTCGCCGGATCAGGTCAAGGCCTATTTCGTCGGCCGGTACGGCGAGTGGATCCTGTTGCAGCCGGAGCCGCGAAGCTTCAATCTCATGGTGTACGTGCTGCCCCTCGTCATGCTGGTCGGCGGCGGCGCCGTGGTTCTCTTCGCGCTGCGCCGCTGGACGCGCGCAGACGGCGCGGCAACAGAGACGGCTGCCGTAGAGGACCAGTCAACAGTCAACAGTTGACAGTATGCATGCGATGAGGTGATACCGAGAGCTGAAGAGAGACTGGTCGACCCGTCGACTGTTGACTGTCGACTGTCGACAATCGATTGTTGACTGATCATGAACCGTCCACTGGTGGTGACCGTGCTTCGGCGAATCTCGCTCCCGCTACTCTTTCTGGCACTCGGTTGTCAGCTACCGCATGGCCGTGGGGTCGCGCTCGAGTCGCACGACGCTGCCGCGCTCGCGCCCGCCGGCGCGCCCGCGCGCGCCTACCCCGCCTCGGCGGAAGAGCCGAGGCTGGCGAACCTGCGCATGCTCACCGACGGCGGCGAGAACGCGGAAGCCTACTTCTCGGCCGACGGGCGGCGGCTGATCTTCCAGGCGACGCGTCCCGGTGAGAGCCGCTGTGATCAGATCTACACGATGGAGGCGAACGGCTCGAGCTTGCGCCGGGTTTCCACGGGGCTGGGGCGCACGACCTGTGGGTTCTTCTTTCCGTCGGGCGAGCGGATCCTCTACAGCTCCACGCACGAGGCTGGGCGCGAGTGTCCGCCCCCGCCCGACTACAGCCGCGGGTACGTCTGGGCACTCTACGATTACGACATGTACACGGCGCATCCGGACGGCGGCGATCTCCGGCGCCTGACCCGCACGCCCGGCTACGACGCCGAGGGCACCATCTCGCCGGACGGTCGCACCATCGTCTTCACCTCCGTGCGCGACGGCGACCTCGAGATCTACACGATGGATGCCCGCGGACGGAACGTCCGCCGGCTGACGCACGAACCCGGGTACGACGGCGGCGCCGTCTTTTCGCCGGACGGCAACCAGATCGTCTACCGGGCGCACCACCCGACGGGCGCCGAGCTCGCGGATTACCGGGCACTGCTCGAGCGCGGTCTTGTCCGGCCCGTTGTGCTCGAGCTGTTCATCATGAACGCCGATGGCTCGAACAAGCGGCAGCTCACGCGCAGCGGCGCCGCCAGCTTCGCGCCGGCCTTTCATCCCAACGGTCGACAGATCGTCTTCAGCTCGAATTTGCACGACCCGAAGAGCCGCAACTTCGACCTCTACCTGATCGATGTGGATGGCGCCGGGCTCGAGCGTGTGACCACGCACCCCGACTTCGACGGCTTTCCCATGTTCAGTCCGGATGGCCGCCGGCTCGTGTTCGCCTCCAACCGCGGCGCGCGCGTCCGCGGCGAGACCAACATCTTCGTCGGGGATTGGATCGAGCAGGTCGCCACGAGCTGGCAGTGAACCGGCCTACGACCACCTCCAACGGCCACCGGCGCGTGATGCGACGACGTCGGACCCGCCTGCTCCTCGCCCTGGCGACGCTCGCGGCTGCGCCCGACGCCGCCGCGCAGGGCTGCCCGCGGGCCGACGCCCCGGCTGACGATCCTCTGGTGACGGTGCGGTACCTGGCCAGTGACGCGCTGGAGGGACGCCGGGCCGGCAGCTCGGGCGAGGCGTGCGCCGCCGACTATGTCGCCGGGGAGTTCCAGCGATTGGGGCTCGTGCCCGGCGGCGAGGATGGCACCTTCTTTCAGCGCGTCCCGCTCGCCAGCGCGGCGAATCCCCATGCTCCGGCGGGGACGGGGCGCAACGTGGTGGCGATCCTGGAAGGCGCCGACCCCGCGCTGCGACAGGAAGTGCTCGTAATCGGCGCGCACGTCGATCACCTCGGCCGCGGTGGCTTCGGCTCCCTCGCGCCCGACGAGAAGGATGCGATTCACAACGGCGCCGACGACAACGCCTCGGGGATCGCGGCGCTGCTCCAGATCGCGCGCGAGCTCGCCCGCGGACCTCGGCCCGCGCGCTCGCTCGTCTTCGTCGCCTTTACGGGCGAGGAGCTGGGACTCCTCGGCTCGGCCTACTACGCCGCCCATCCCGTGGCCCCGCTCGAGCGCACCCGCGCCATGCTCAACCTGGACATGGTGGGACGGCTCGGCTCGAAGCCCGTCCTCATCTACGGCACTGGCACGGCGCTCGAATGGGGCGAGATCGTGGGACGCGCGGCCCGCGAGGAAAAGATCGACTTCGCCGACAAGCCCGACGGCTTCGGCCCCAGCGACCATACCTCCTTCTATGCCCGAGACATCCCCGTCCTCCACTTCTTCACCAACGTCCACGAAGACTATCACCGCCCCTCCGACGACTGGCAGAAGATCGACCGCGACGGCATCCGGCGCATCGCACAACTCGTCGTGCACATCGCCCGCGACGTCGCCGCCCGACCCGCCGCCCTCGCGCTGCAGCGGGGCGCCGGCACGCCGCCGGGCACCGGCGGGCCCGGCTACGGCGCCTACCTGGGCACGATCCCCGATTTCACGCCCGTCGAGCGCGGCGTGCGCTTGACCGGGGTCCGCGCCGGCTCGCCGGCGGCAGCAGCCGGAATCCGTGCGGGCGACATCATCATTCGCTTCGAGCAGCGGGACATCGCCGACCTCCAGGCCTTCACCGATGCGCTGCGCGCCCACAAGCCGGGCGACACCGTTCGCATCACCGTGCTCCGCGACGGCGCTGAAGTCATCCTCGACGCCACCCTCGGCAGCCGCTCGGCCGGCAACTGATCCACGCCCGTAG
>JACQPS010000079.1 GCA_016207445.1 Gemmatimonadota bacterium
CGGTGAAGCTGCGCACGACGAGTGCAGGCCAGCCGAAGCTGGTGGCGAGGAAGCCCGCGACCTGCAGCGCAAGCCACGCCGCGGCCAGATAGGCGAGGGCCCATTGGCCGAGCTTTCGCTCCCGGAGGCGGTGCAAGAGTGGACTCATGGAACACTTACCGTCTCGGAGGAGTCCGGAGCTGAATGCGCCGCTGCGGCGGCACAGCCCGTCGTCGGCAACTCGCTAGCGACTCCGCTCGAGCCGCGCGCGCACACCGGCGCGGATGCGCTCGAACTCCTGCTGGAACCGCGGCGCCGTTCGCACCGGGTCAAAGACGCCGGAACTAACGACGAACCACCGGGGTGCTTGGGGCGACTCTTCCGCGGCCCGCCTCAGCCAGTTGACCGTCTTCTCCGCATCCCCGATCCAGGCGTGGTAGGTCGCGATGTCGGCGGCGAGAAGGCCGGGATCGATCCACGATTCCCGTGCTCCGCCGCGCGCGCTGTCCGCGAGAGAGTCGATGATGGCCGCCGCGCGCGCGGTTTCGCCGGCCGAGTACAGGCACATCGCCTTCACGGCCGCATAGGGGCCGACCTCCCCCCGCGCACACTCAGCCGCGCGCCCGAGCAGCAATAACGCGAGCGCCTCTTGATAGAGCGGCACCAAGAACTTCGGCTCCAGCACGCGCGCGCGCCGCGCCTCGCGCAGCGCGAAGTCGTAGCGGCGGGCGCTGAGCGCGATGGACGCGAAGGCGCCGCGGGGGCCGGGTGCAAGCGGATCCAGAGCAATGGCTGTTTCCGCCTCCGCCATCGCCTCGTCATAACGCCGCGCGTAGGCGAGCGCGACCGCGTGCCAGATGGGGATCTCACCCGAGCTGGGGCCGAGCCGGACCGCTCGCTCGAGGTCAGCCAGCACCCGCTCGCTCGACGCCGATGCGAAGACGCCGGCGAAGCCGCGGGCGGCGTACGCCTCTGCCGAGCTCGAGTCGAGCGCGACGGCGCGCTCGGCCATGCGCAATGCACGCGCGAGGTGTGCGTAGGCGTCTAGCTCGTCGCGGTAGCCGAAGATCACCCAGAGCGTGTGCGCGGTCGAGAGGGCCGCGTACGCCGGCGCGTAGGCGGCATCGAGCGCGATCGCTTGCTCGAACGCGCGGATCGCCTCGAGCAGCCCGTCACGCGTTCGGCGCTGGCGCCAATAGGTGCCGCGCAGGTATGCGTCGTAGGCTCCGGTCTCCGCCGTGCGCGAGCCCGCTGCGCGCGGCCTCAGGCCCTGCACCCGGGTCAGCAGCGCCGCGCTGACCTCGCGCGCGATGTCGTCTTGCAACGCGAACACATCGCGCAACTCGCGGTCGTACGATTCGGACCAGATATGGGTGTCGGTGCGCGGATCGATCAGCTGCGCGGTGATGCGGATGCGATCGCCCGAACGCTGCACCGATCCTTCGAGCACGTGGCGGACGCCCAGCGTGTCGGCGATCTGCGGCAGTGTGAGGCTGGTGCGCTTGAGCGCCACGACCGAAGTTCGCGAGATGACCTTCAGGCCTTCCACCTTCGCCAGCTCGCTGATGATCTCCTCGGTGATGCCCTCGCTGAAGTACGGCTCCCCCGCGCGAGCGCCGATCTCGTCGAAGGGAAGCACGGCCACCGAGGCCTGATAGGCGGGAGGAGCGCTCGCGGAGGGATCGGTGGCCGCTTTTGCCGAACCCGCCGCTTTGGGCGTCGGCCGAACCAGCGAGAGTGTGGCGCCGGCGATCACGAGCAAGGTGGCCAGCATCAGCAGCTCGACCCCGCTCACGCGCTGCTGGCCGCGCTCGCCGTGGTACCAGGCCACGATCAGCACCGCGAGGAAGCCGACGCCGGCCAGAACGGTGAAGCTGCGCAGGAGGAGCGCCGGCCAGCCGAAGCTCTGGGCGAGAAAGCCGGTGACCTGCAGGGCGAGCCACCCCGCCGCCAGGTAGGCGACGGCCCACTGGACGATCTTTCGCTGATTGAGCTTCTGCCAGAGGGCCGACATCGGGGGGCTCCGGGAATTCGCTACGAGATACATAACGCTCGTGACGGCGCGGCCACAAGCCTGAAAGGCAAGGATTTGCGCGTGGCGCGTCTGCTGGCGTCCGAGCCGGGAGTTCCCCATTCTTGCGCTCCGAAGCACCGACCAGGACTGGCTTGACCGGAGCTGCTCCCATGAGCTCGAAGGTCGTTTCGTGGATCGTCGCGCTGGCCGCCGCATTCCTGGCCTCCACTGAGGCTCACGCCCAGCGCCACCTCAAGGTCTACATCTCCGCCGACATGGAAGGCGTGGCGGGCGCGGTGACGCCCGAGCAGCTCGGCCCGACGGGCTTCGAGTATCAGCGGTTCCGCGAATTCATGACGGGCGAGGTGCTGGCGGCGATCGCGGGAGCGCGCGAGGCGGGCGCCACGGAGATCGTCATCAGCGACTCGCACGGCAACGGTCAAAACCTGCTGCTCGAGAAGCTGCCGGCGGACGTGACCGTGATCCGCTCCTGGCCGCGGCCGCTCATGATGATGCAGGGGATCGACTCGACCTTCGCCGCGGCCATCTTCATCGGCTACCACGCGGCGACGACAAGCCCCACCGGTGTGCGCGCGCACACCATGTCGAGCGCCCGCCTGGCCGCCGTCGAGCTGAACGGGATCGCGATGCCGGAGGCGGGGATCAACGCGGCGATCGCGGGTCACTTCGGCGTGCCCGTCGTCCTGATCTCGGGCGACGACGTGACGGTGGCCGAGGCGAAGGGGCTGCTCGGAGATGTCGAGGGCGCGGTGGTCAAGCGCGCGCTCAGCTTCCATTCGGCGGCCACGCTCACGCCCGAAGCCGCCCAGGCGCTGATCCGCGAGCGCACGCGGGCCGCGCTCGGACGGCTCCGCGACTTCAAGCCCTACGTGCTGCGCCCGCCCATCCGGCTCGACCTCACCTTCAAGAACTACCGGCCGGCCGAGGTGCTGGCCTACCTGCCGATCGTCGAGCGGCCGACGGCGCACAGCATCCGTTTCACCGGCAGGAACATGCTCGAGGTCTCGCGCTTCATCGAGTTCGCGCTCACCTACACGCCCGAGCTCGAGCCGTAGTCTGCCGGCGCGGGACGGCTGCCTCGTCCCTGGATCTCACGCTCGCGTGGCCACTCTGCGTGCGAAGAGCCCCTGGTACATCCAGGACGCCACGCAGAAGTGAGAGACAGCCACCGTGCCCGCTGCCAGCGTCAGCAGCGCGCCGAGCGCGTAGCCCAGCGCGACCGCGCCCGCCACGAACGCGTAGCCGGTGGCCGCCAACCACAGAGCCACGACCCCACACGCAAAGCGGCGCGGCGCTCCGTTGCGCGGCAAGGGCCCGGTGCCGACCACGTGCCGGAGCCCGAAGTTGTACAGCAAGTCGAACGGATGCACGGGGAGCAGCGCGCCCAGGGCGGCAATCGGGGCCAGTCCCAGGAGAATCGCCGGCGAGGCCAGGCCCGTCCCAGCCACAATGACACCCGTGCACAGCGCGGGCGTGAGTCGGAACCAGGAGGTCAGCTTCTCGAATTCGGGATCGTCCCTGCAGACGAAGCCCTGCATCTCGAGCCGCCGGCGCACTGAAGCGGAAAGAGACATGATGCACCTCCTGTGATTGTTGCACGGCGCTCCGCGGCGTTCATGGCTTCTCGACCGGCGCGCCCACCAGGTTTCCCCACTCGGTCCAGCTGCCGTCGTAGTTC
>JACQPS010000080.1 GCA_016207445.1 Gemmatimonadota bacterium
AACTACGTGGCGGACGATGCCACGCTCGAGCGACTCGAGCGCGAGCGGCGTGTCGTCTTCCGCTACGTCAATGCGGCCGGCGACGCGACGGACGAGGCCAACCCGAACGGCTCCATGAATAGCATCGCGGGGCTGATCAACGCCGACGGTAATGTGCTGGGTCTCATGCCGCACCCCGAGCGGGCGGTCGAGGCGGTGCTGGGGTCGATGGATGGACTCGGCCTGTTCGAGTCCATCGCGGATGGCGTTGAGGCGGTGCAGACGGAAACCATTTAACCGCAGAGACGCAAAGGACGCAAAGAAAGCGCGCAAAGGAAAGCACGATGTTGAGAGTTGAAAGTTCAAAGTTCAAAGTTGAGAAGTTCTTTCAACTTTCGACTTTCAACTTTCAACTTCGCCGTTCCTTTGCGCACTTTGCGTCTTTGCGGTGAGAAGTTGTTGTGAAGACGGAGCTGAAGCCGAGAACTCGACCTGCCGATCCTGCGATTACGCCGGAGCTCGTCGCCGATCACGGGCTCTCGCCGGAGGAGTACGAGCTCATCCTCGAGATCCTCGGGCGCGAGCCCACTTACACCGAGCTCGGGGTCTTCAGCGCCCTCTGGTCGGAGCACTGCGGCTACAAGAACTCGAAGCCGCTGCTGCGCCTGCTGCCGGCCGAGGCGCCCTGGGTGCTGCAAGGCCCGGGTGAGAACGCGGGCGTGATCGACATCGGCGACGGCTACGCGCTCGCCTTCAAGATCGAATCGCACAACCACCCCTCGGCCGTGGAGCCCTACCAGGGCGCCGCGACCGGCGTGGGCGGGATCCTGCGCGACGTGTTCACCATGGGAGCGCGCCCGATCGCGGTGCTGGACTCGCTGCGCTTCGGTCCGCTCGCGCACCCGCGCGTGCGTTACCTGTTTGCGGGCGTGGTCAAGGGCATCGGCGATTACGGCAACTGCGTGGGCATCCCGAACATCGGCGGCGAAGTCTACTTCGACGAGTCGTACGAGGGGAACCCGATCGTCAATGCCATGGCCATCGGGCTCATGAAGGCGGACGATCTCATCCGGGCCGGGGCCGCGGGTCCCGGCAACCCGATCCTCGCGGTCGGCTCCCGAACCGGACGCGATGGCATCCACGGCGCGACCTTCGCGAGCGAGGAGCTGTCGGAGGCGTCGGACGCGCGGCGGCCGCAGGTGCAGGTGGGCGATCCCTTCACCGAGAAGCTGCTGCTCGAGGCGTCGCTCGAGCTGATCAAGAGCGGCCACATCGTGGGCATCCAGGACATGGGCGCGGCCGGGCTCGCCTCCTCCTCGTCCGAGATGGCGGCGCGGGCCGGGACGGGCGTGGACATCGATGTGGCGCTCGTGCCCACGCGCGAGCGCGGCATGACGCCGTACGAGATCCTGCTCTCGGAGTCGCAGGAGCGGATGCTGGTGGTCGCGAAGGCGGGCCGCGAGCAAGAGGTCCGGCACATCCTCGAGAAATGGGAGCTCCAGGCCGCGGTCATCGGGCGAGTCACGGACGATGGGATGTACCGCGTGCGCGAGAACGGCGTCGTCGTGTGCGAGATCCCCGGCGAGCCGCTGGTGAAGGCCACGCCGACGTACGTGCGCGAGGCGCGGGAAGACGAGCGGGTGGCGCGGCTGCGCGCGGCGGACGCGGCGGCGCCGAAGACCGGGAGCTCCGGCGTGCACCCCAACCGGCTGCTGCTGCGGTTGCTCGGCTCGCCCAACATCGCGTCCAAGCGCTGGGTCTACGAGCAGTACGACAGCACGGTACGCACGAGCACGGTGCTCGGTCCGGGGGGCGACGCGGGCGTCCTGCGCATCCGCGGCACGCGCAAGGCGATCGCCGCCACCGTGGACGGCAACGGCCGGTACTGCTACCTGAACCCGCGCCGCGGCGCGATGATCGCCGTGGCGGAGGCAGCGCGCAACCTGGTATGCGTGGGCGCGCGTCCGCGCGCGGTCACCGACAACCTGAACTTCGGCAGCCCGCTCAAGCCGGAGATCTACCATCAGCTGCGCGCAGCGGTGCTGGGCATCGCCGAGGCCTGCCGGCGGTTCAACACGCCGGTCGTGAGCGGCAACGTATCGCTGTACAACGAGAGCCCGGCGGGCGCGATCTACCCCACGCCCGTGATCGGCATGGTCGGTGTGGTGGACGACGTCGCCCACGTGATCCCCACGGGCTTCCGCACGCCCGGCGATGCGATCGTGCTGCTGGGCAAGAACACCGACGAGCTGGGCGGCTCGGAGTACCTGAAGGTCGTGCACGGACGCGTGGCCGGCGATGCGCCCGCGCTCGATCTCACTGCCGAAGCGGCGCTCCAGGAAACCATGCTGGAGCTCGCGGGCGCGCGCCTGCTCCAGAGCGCGCACGACTGCGCCGAGGGCGGCCTTGCCGTCTGCCTCGCCGAATCGGCCATCGCGGACGCCGAGCGCCCTTTCGGCGTGCAGGTCGAGCTGGTCGACGACCTGCCGCTCGCGCCACTGCTCTTCGG
>JACQPS010000004.1 GCA_016207445.1 Gemmatimonadota bacterium
CAGGAAGATGGTGCCGGCGCCGGCGCGCTCGAAGTGGCCGCGCCGGTCGGCGACCGCGCCCGTGAAGGCCCCGCGCACGTGGCCGAACAGCTCGGACTCGAGCAGCGGCTCCGGCAGCGCCGTGCAGTTCACCGGCACGAACGGCTCGGGCGCGCGCTCGGAGTTGTAGTGGATCGCGCGCGCGATGAGCTCCTTGCCGGTGCCGGATTCGCCGCGGATCAGCACCGGCATCCGGTTCGTGGCCAGCGTGCCGATCAGCTTGTAGATCTCGATCATGCGCGGGTCGCGACCGATCAGGCGCTCCAGACCGTACGGCTCGGCGGCCGCCAGGCTGAGCTGCTCGGCGCGCCGCCGCAGCGCGCGGTCGCGCAGGCAGCGCGCGATGACCAGATCGATCTGGTCGAGGTCCAGCGGCTTGACCAGGTAGTCGTACGCGCCCGCCTTCATCGCATCGACCGCGGAACGCATGTCTTCGTGCGCCGTCATCACCAGCACGGCCAGCTCGGGCGCCGCGGCCTTGATGCGCTCCAGCAAGGCGATCCCGCTGAGCCCCGGCATGCGCACGTCTGTGATCACGAGCGCGGGGTCGAACGCGGCCAGCCGGTTCAGCGCCTGCTCCGCGCTTTCGGCGGTCTCGATGAGATAGCCAAGGTCCTGCAGGTGCTCCTGGAAGGTCTGCCGGATGGACGCGTCGTCGTCCACGACCAGGATGCGCTGATTCATGCGAAGACCGCCTCGCGGACCAGCGGCAGCTCGATGCGGAACACCGCGCCGCTCCCGGCCCGCGGCGCCTCCCGCTCCTCGAGCGCGAGCGTCCCGCCGTGTTCCTCGATCGTGCGCAGGGCGGTGGCGAGACCCAGGCCCGTGCCCTCCGGCTTTGTTGTGTAGAACGGCCGGAACAGCCGGTCGCGCCCGGCGGCCGGGATCCCCGGACCGCTATCGGCGACCCGGATCACGATCGTCCCGGTCTCATCGACTCGGTTCTCGGTCCACGTGGCGACGCGCAGCACGCCGCCGTCCGGCATGGCCTCGATCGCGTTCAGCAGCAGGTTCAGCAGCGCGGCCTCGACCTGCCCGGCATCGCCCGGCACGACGTCCGAGCCGGCAGCCAGCTCGGTTTCGATGCGGATGCGCTGCCGCTGCGCCTGCGAGCGCACGGTCTCGAGCGCAGCCTGGATACAGCCGTGCAGCGCACAGGGGCGGCGCGCGAGGGCGCGCGGCCGGCCCAGATGCAGCACGCCACGAATCACGCGCTCCAGCCGGCTGATCTCGCGCAGCGAGATCGCCAGCGGTCGCGAGGCCGCCCCAGGCACGTTCCCCGCGCGCACGACCCGCTCGATGCGCTGCAGGTTCAACTTCACGGAGGTGAGCGGGTTTCGGATCTCGTGCGCGATCTCGGCCGCGAACTCGCCGATCGCGGCCATCTGCCGGCTGCGCTCGACCTGTGCCAACATCTCGCCGACCTTGGCGGCCATCAGGCGGAACGCCCGGGTGAGCCGGCCGACCTCGTCGGTGCCGTCGGCGGGCGGGAGCTCCGGCGCGAAGTCGCCGCGGCCCACGGCGTCGGCCGCGCGCGTGAGGGCGCTCAGCGTGCGGGTCGCCCGCCGGATCGCCAGCACGAACGCCGCCGAAACGGTCAATGTGACCAGCAGGAGCAGGAGCAGGGTGCGCGTGCGCATGCGGTCGAACGGCCCCGCGAATTCCTGCATTGCCGTCGTGGCGATCACGGTCCACTCGGGCGCATCCAGCGTGACGAAGGAGGCGATGCGCGTCGAATCACCTTCGCGGAAGCTCAGCCAGCCGGCCCCGGCGCCGTCGGCCCGCAGCTCGTGACGCCCGCCGAGCGCCGACTCCAGCGTCCGGCGCAGATGCGCCTGGCGCGAGTGGTAGAGAATCCGCCCGCTCGAGCGCTCCACCACCATGCTGTAGCCACTCTCGCCGAAGCGGGATTCCAGAACCGAACCGGGCAGGAGCTGCGCGACCGTCGGCCAGGCCAGCACGTCGCCGAGCCGGCGGCCGGAGGCGGCGTCGGTGACTCGCTGCACGAACCGCAGCCGCGGCTGCTCGCTCGCGCCGCCGCCGATTCCCTCCGCCTCGCCCGGGTCCTCGCCCATGCGGTGGACGACCACGCCGCGCGCGTCCCGAATCTCGATGGCGTGGTAAACCGGCGAGAACTGCCCCCAGAGCTGCGCGAAGAACGGACCCGCGACGGCTCGCGCGGCACGCTCTGCGGCCGTGTCGCCGCCCGCGCGCGCGCCGAGCAGCCGCTGCGTCTCCTCGTTTTCGGCCAGGAGCAGCAGGTCCGATCGCTGCACCGCGTACCGATCCCGAATCTCGTTCGCCGCCCGCTCGGCCAGCGTGTGCGTCTGGCGCACGAGCAGCGACTCGAGCGCGCGCATCGCCTGGATGTGATTGGCAATGCCGAGCGCGCACAACGGCGCCACGGCGAGCAGGGCGAACAACGCGAGCAGCTTGGTACGTAAGGACATGGAGGCTGCGGCAGGAAACCAGCGCGCGCTCGGCACTCGAC
>JACQPS010000087.1 GCA_016207445.1 Gemmatimonadota bacterium
ACGGACGGCGCGGTTCCATTGCCGAACGAGGTTGCGGACCTGAGCGTGTCGGTCGTGCAGATGGTCGGCGACATGTGGGCTGCGACTGGCCCGACCCGGGCGCACGTCGGCGGTGTCTGGGGTGCCCTGCCGAGGTCGGCGCAGCGGGTAACGGTGCGGCAATGGTGAAAATGCTTCGGTTTCCTGGACAGTAAATTGGACAGTAACCGCTGCGGTTCTGTGCGGTTTCGTGCGGTGGCAGCCGGTTGCGCCTTCGCGTAAGCCCCTTATTTTCCTACGGGTTCATGCCGGGCGCGGTAAGGCGCGGAACGTAGGGCCGTACTTAAAATCCTCGGCCCGCAAGGGCGTGTGGGTTCGACTCCCACCCTCGGCATTTCCCCACACAAGATGGAGCCTGCGCTCACGATCCTGGCCGTGATCGGCTTCGCCGCCGCGCTCTGGCGCGTGGCGCGGGCGCTGTTTGCGGCCATCTTCTCGGGCACGGACCGCTACCTGGCCCGTGGCGCGGCGCAGGCGCGGGCGCAGCGCGGCGACCTGACGGGGATGGCGGAAGCACGCGAGCGTGCCGCCGCCGCCGGCCGGGCCCGCTGGATGGCGCTCTCGCGCGCGCTGCTGTGGCTCGCAGTGCTGGTGCTGCCCGCCCTCTCGCCCTGGCCGCGCAGCATCTACGCGGCGTACTCCGTCCTCTGGCTCTTCCTGCGGGGGTGGGAAGAGCGCCGGCGCGGCTCGTTGCCGCGGGAGGGACCGCCCGAGCCATGATGCGCATCACGTTTCTCGGAACGGCGGCGAGCCGGCCGACGGTCGGCCGCAACGTCAGCGCCATCCAGGTGAACCGGGAGGGCGAGCTCATGCTGTTCGACTGCGGTGAAGGGACGCAGCGCCAGATGATGCGTTTCGGGACCGGCTTCGCGGTCCGCGATATCTTCTTCACGCACATGCACGCGGACCACTTCCTGGGCGTGATCGGGCTGCTGCGCACCATGGGGCTGCAGGGCCGGGAGGAGCCGATCGCGCTCTGGGCCCCGGAGGGGGGTGGGGAGATCCTGCTCGCCGCCGTGAATCTCGGCGTCGAGCGGGTGCCGTTCCGGATCGACATCCGGGAGCTGGAGCCGGACGCGCGCCTCGAGCGCGCGGGGTACGACATCGTGGCCTATCGCTCGCAGCACGGTGGTCGTTCGCTCGGTTACGCACTGCTCGAGCACACCCGCCTGGGGCGCTTCCATCCGGAGCGCGCGCGGGAGCTGGGCGTGCCCGAGGGTCCACTCTTCGGCAAGCTTCATCGCGGTGAGGCGGTGGAGGTCGATGGACGGATCGTGCGCCCCGAGGACGTGGTGGGTCCGGCGCGCCCGGGTCGCCGGGTGGTGTACACCGGCGACACGCGCCCGTGTCGCCGCACCGCACAGCTGGCTCGGGACGCGGACGTGCTGATCCATGATGCGACGTTCGGCGACGAGGAGGCCGACCGCGCCCGGGACACCGGACACTCGACCGCGCGCGAGGCGGGCGAGATGGCGCGCCGGGCCGGCGTGGCGAAGCTGGTGCTGACTCACGTGTCCTCGCGCTACGCGGACGATCCGCGCGCGCTCGAGCGGGAGGCGCGGCAGGTCTTCCCGCGCGTGGTCGTGGCCTACGACGGCATGGAGCTGGACGTGGCGTTCCGCAAGGACGAGGAGTGAGCACGCTCCCGTTCCGCCAGGTAGCGATCGTGGGCCTCGGCCTCATGGGCGGCTCGCTGGCGCTGGCGCTGCGCCAGCTGCGGGATCGCCCGCGCGTGACGGGGCTGAGCCGCGACCCGGAGGAGCTCCGCTCCGCGCGGCGCGCGGGCGCACTCGACGAGGGGAGCGAGGACGCCCACAGCGCGCTCGCGGGGGCGGATCTGGTGGTCTACGCCACGCCCACCAGGGTTACACTCGAGCTGCTGCGGGAGCACCGGGACTTGTGGCTGGCGAGCGCGGTCGTGAGCGACGTCGGCAGCGTCAAGCGTCCGGTGCTCGCGGAGGCGGCGCGACTCGGGCTCGAGCCGCGCTTCGTGGGCGGACACCCGATGGCCGGTGGACACCGCAGCGGCTTCGCGGCCGCGCGCGCGGACCTGTACCAGGGCGCGCGCGTCTGGCTGGTCGCGGGGCAGGGCGGCGAGAACGCGTTGCAACGCGTGGCCGAGCTCTGGCGTGCGGTGGGAGCCCGCCCCGAGTCGGCCGATGCCGAGGCACACGATCTTCTCATGGCCTGGGTGAGTCATCTTCCTCAGGTCGCGGCGAGCGCGCTCGGCATCGCGCTGGCGCGGGCGGCTGTGGCGCCGGACACGCTGGGGCCGGGCGGGCGGGACGCGACCCGGCTGGCCGCGAGCGCGCCCGAGCTCTGGGCCGACATCCTGCTCGAGAACGGCGATCTGCTGCAGGGGCCGCTGCGGGGATTCGCAGCGGCGGTGCAAGAGCTGGCGGACGAGATCGCCGGCGGCGATCGCGCCAGGCTCGAGGCACTGCTCGCCCGAGCCCGGGAGTGGCGGGAAGGCACATGATGGAAGAGGCGTGCGTCGAGGTGCGGGTCCCGGGCGACAAGTCCATCACGCACCGGGCGCTCATCCTGGCAGCGCTGGCGCGGGGCACCAGCGAGCTGCGCGGGTTGCTTCCTGCCGAAGACCCGAACACGACCGCGCGTGTGCTGCGCGCGCTCGGCTGCGCCATCCCCGAGCTCCCGCGCAACGGCGCCGCGGTACGCGTCGCGGGCCGCGGCCTCGACGGCTTGCGCGAGCCAGCCGACACGCTGGACTGCGGCAACAGCGGCACGACCGCGCGGCTCGTGCTGGGCGTTCTCGCCGGCTTTCCCTTTGCCGCGTCGCTCACCGGGGACGAGTCCCTCCGCTCCCGACCGATGCGCAGGGTGACGGAGCCGCTCGCGCGTATGGGCGCCTGCATCGAGGAGCTGGGTGAGCCCGATCGTTTGCCGGTCCGTGTCCGCGGCGGCGTGCTGCGCCCGCTCGACTACGACAGCCCGAAAGCGAGCGCGCAGGTCAAGAGCGCGCTGCTGCTGGCCGGGCTCACGGGCGGCGTGCGAGTTTCGGTGGCGGAGCCCGTACGCTCGCGCGACCACACCGAGCGCCTGTTACGAGCCATGGGCGCGCACGTGATACTGACGCAGCAGCCCCGTGGCGGGGCGAGCGTGAGGCTCGAGCCGCCACGTTTCCTCGAGCCCCTCGAGCTGACCGTTCCCGGGGACTTCTCATCTGCCGCGTTCTTCATCGCGCTGGGGCTGCTCGCGCCCGCCGGCGGCATCCGCATCCCCGGCGTGGGCGTGAACCCCACCCGGACCGGCCTGCTCGAGGTGCTCCGGCGCATGGGCGCCGAGCCGGCGGTCGATGCCCCGCGTGGCGTCGGCAGCGAGGCGGTCGGGGTCATCCTCGCTCGGCCAGCCCCGCTGCGCGCCACGGAGGTCAGCGACGCCGAGATCCCCATGCTGATCGACGAAGTCCCGGTCCTGGCCGCGCTCGCGAGCCGCGCCGAAGGGGAAACCCGGATCACGGGCGCCCGGGAGCTGCGCGTGAAGGAATCCGACCGCCTGGCCGCGCTGGCCGCGAATCTGCGCGCGATCGGCGTGGAGGCCGAAGAGCTGCCGGATGGCCTGGTCGTGCGCGGGACGGAGCGGCCGCTGCGAGGACGGGTGCGCAGCTTCGGCGACCACCGCATCGCCATGGCCTTCGGAGTCCTCGGCGCGCTGCCCGAGAACGAAATTGAAGTGGAGGGCGCCGACGTCGTCTCGATCAGCTACCCGGGCTTCTGGGAGGAGCTGCGCCGCTGCGCCGCCGCGCTCATGCCATGATCGTCGCCATCGATGGGCCGGCCGGCTCGGGAAAGAGCTCCACGGCGCGGGCGGTCGCGAGGCGCCTCGGATTCCACCACCTCGATTCCGGCGCATTCTACCGCACACTCACGCTGGCCGCGCTCCGCGCCGGCATACCGGCCGAAAGTTGGCCGCGTTTGGGACCCGACGATCTCGAAGGGCTGGCCGTGTCCGCGCGACCGGCAGACCGGGGGTACCGCTTCTTCGTCGCCGGCGAGGACGTGACGGAAGAGATCCGGGCGCCCGAGGTCAACGCCCACGTCTCTCGCATGGCCCGGATCCGGGCGGTGCGCCAATGGCTGCTCGCGCAGCTCCGGCGCGCCGCCGAGGGGCAGGACCTGGTGGCCGACGGCCGGGACATGGGCACCGTCGTCTTTCCGCACGCCGACCTCAAGATCTTCCTCACCGCCAGCCCCGAGACGCGCGCTCGCCGCCGCCTGGCCGAGCGCGACATCACCGATCCCGATCCCGACACGCTGCGGGCCGAAACGGAGCGGCTGCTGGAGCGCGACCGCATCGACAGTGAGCGCGAGGTCGCCCCGCTCCGCCGCGCCGACAACGCCGTCCTCATCGATACCACCGGCCTCGGCTTCGCCGAGCAGGTGGACCGCGTCGTGCAGCTGATCGAGGCCCGGCGGCGCAGTGGTCCGGGACGCCTCGGGGATTGACCACTCGCGAAAGTCCGGATAACTTAATGGGTTTGTACCGGCCGATCGCGGCCGGAGGAAGAGGCGACGCGTGCACCTCTTCCTTTTCCATTCCCCTCAACCCTTGCCGGGCGCGGTTCACCCGGCGGCAGTAGCGGAGGCATCCGAGGCAAATGGCGAATCGCCGGAAGCAGGCACCAGAGCGGGAAGCGAGCGCGGAGCAGGTCCCGGCGGCGGGCGTGGGCGCGGACGCGGGCGGGGACGAGCCGGGCGCGGCCACAGCGGTCGTGGAGCAACCGCGCGCGCGGCTCGATCTCCTGGACGAGGAGGAGTACTCGCCCGAGGAGTACGCGGCGATGCTCCAGATGTACGAGGAGACGCTCACCAACATCGAGGAAGGCGAGATCGTCAAGGCCCGGGTGCTGCGCGTGACGGACAACGCGGTCATCCTGGACGTCGGCTTCAAGAGCGAAGGCTCGATCGCGAAAGAGGAGTTCAAGAACCCGGAGCAGCTGCAGGCGGGGGACGAGGTCGAGGTCTTTCTGGAGGACCTGGAGGATCAGGACGGCGTCGTCGTCCTGTCCAAGAAGAAGGCCGACTTCCTGCGCGTGTGGGAGAAGATCAAGCAGGCGTACGAGAGCGACGAGAAGGTACCGGGCACGCTCATGCGCAAGATCAAGGGGGGCGTGACGGTCGACCTGATGGGTGTCGATGCGTTCCTGCCGGGCTCGCAGATCGCGCTGCGGCGCGTGCCCAACGTCGAGGACCTGCTGGGCCAGACCTTCGATTTCAAGATCATCAAGCTGAACAAGCGGCGCCGCAACATCGTGGTCAGCCGCCGCGTCATTCTCGAGCAGGAGCGTGAGACCAAGCGCACGCAACTGGTCAAGGAGCTGCTGGTCGGGCAGGTCCGCCGCGGTGTGGTCAAGAACGTCACGGACTTCGGCGCGTTCATCGATCTCGGTGGGCTGGACGGACTGCTGCACATCACCGACATGAGCTGGGGCCGGGTCGGCCACCCGTCCGAGATCGTCGGCATCGGCGACGAGCTGGACGTGAAGGTGCTCGACATCGATTGGGACCGCGAGCGCATCTCGCTCGGGTTGAAGCAGCTGCTGCCGTATCCGTGGAAGGACGTGGAGCGGCGCTATCCGGTCGGGGCGCGCGTGCGCGGCAAGGTGGTGTCGATCACCAATTACGGCGCGTTCGTCGAGCTGGAGAAGGGTGTGGAGGGGTTGGTGCACATCAGCGAGATGTCCTGGACCCGGAACGTGAAGCACCCGTCGAAGCTGGTGAACATCGGCGACGAGATCGAGGCGGTCGTGCTCAAGGTCGACCGGGACGAGGAGAAGATTTCGCTCGGAATGAAGCAGATCGAGGAGGACCCCTGGCTGGCCCTGCCGATCAAGTACCCGACGGGCACGCGCGTGCGCGGCAAGGTGCGCAACCTGACCTCGTTCGGCGCGTTCGTCGAGATCGAGCCGGGCATCGACGGGCTGATACACATCTCGGACATGAGCTGGACCAAGCGCGTGCAGCACCCGTCGGAAGTGCTGCGCAAGAACGATGAGGTCGAGGTCCTGGTCCTGGGCGTGGACGGCGAGAACAAGCGCATTTCGCTGGGCCTCAAGCAGACGGAGGATGATCCCTGGCACCGCATCGCGGACCAGTTCGCGCCGGGCGTGGAAACGCGCGGCCGCGTCGTGCGGCTCCTGGATGAGGGCGTGGTCGTCGACCTGGGCGATGACATCGAGGGCTTCGTGCCGCTCAGCCAGCTCGCCGAAGGCGCGCGTGACCCGGCGCAGCACGTGCGGGAGCGCCAGGAGCTCGAGCTGCGCGTCCTGGAGTGCGATCCGACCAACCGCCGCATCGTGTTGACGGTCACCGCGATTCTCCCGCTGGACGAGGCCGCGGCGAGCGCGGCGGCGGCGGCGGCCGGCGCGCCGATCGGCGAGCCCGAGCCCGAGCCGGCGGCGGAGGGCGAGGAGGCCAGCGAGGCAGAAGCGATCGACTGAGCCGGGTCGCCGAGAAAAGGAAGGGATGGGCGCGGAAAGCCGCGCCCGTCCCTTTTTTTGTGCCGTGCGCGCGGGTATCTTGTTGGGGAAATGGCTCATACCCGAGAGCGGCACGCGTGAAGGGGCTGGCGAGAACGCTGCGGCCCGTGGCGGTCGCGGCGGTGTGCGCCGGCGCGTGTCGCCCAGCGGCTGCGCCCGCTCCGCGCCCCGACGGCCCTTCACGCCCGCCGCAGGCGCCGGCCGAGGCGACGCCGTCGCCCGCCGCGCCATCGGCGCCCCGCCTGCCTGGGGCGGGGGGGCCTCGGGCGGATGGTCCCGCGGTGATCGGCGTGATCGTGGCGCAGAGCGCGCCGCCGCCGCTGCGCGTCTACTCGCAGCTCGTGTTGGAAGGCGTGCGCCTCGCGCTGCAGGAGCATGGCCGCGGCGGCGGCGCGCCCATCGAGCTGGTCGTGCTCGATGACTCCGGCAGGGCGGAACGCGACACGGCGCTGCTGCGGGAGCTCGAGCGCCGGGGAGCGGTGGGCGTGGTGGGTCCGCTGCTGAGCAGTGGACTGGCGCTGGTGGCGGGCGCGCGGCAGGACAGCGCGCTCGTGTTCGTGAGTCCTACGGCGTCGAACCCGCCCCGCAGCGCGAACGTCTACTCGCTGAATATTCCGGACACGCGCGGCGCGGAGGTGCTCGCGGAGTACGCGCTGGCGACGGGACTCACGCGTGTGGGCTTGCTGTACCCGGACAAGCCGGAATGGCGGCGACAGGCGCGGGCGTTCGCGGAGTCCCTCGAGCGCGGCGGGGGCGAGGTCCCGGTGGAGGCTCCCTACGACTCCGGCACGACGACCTTCGGGCCCCCGCTCCGCCGGCTGGCCGCGGCCGGGCCGCAGGCCATCTACATCCCTGCGCCGGAGCGCGACGTGCGGCAGCTCGCGCCGCAGATCGCCTACTACGGGCTCGACCAGCTCGGGATCCAGGTCCTCGGCAACGAGACCTGGGTCGACGATGATGTGCGCCGCCTGGTGGAACCCAGGTTCCTGAACGGCGTGATCGCGAGCACGCCCCTCGTCCGCGCCAGCAGCGAAGTGCGCTGGCAGGAGTTCGTGGCGCTGTACGAAGGAGCTCACCGTCGCCTGCTCAACAATCCCTATCCCGCTCTCGGCTTCGACGCCGTCAACTGGATCCTCAGTGCGCTCCCGCCGAACGGGGCGCTCGCGCACGAGCTGGCCGAGCGGCTGGCGAGCGGCGAGCCGTTGCGGGGCGCGACCGGCATCCTGCACGCGCGCAACGGCGAGGTGGTGCGGCGTCCCTTTCTGGTTCGCATCCAGGATGGCGATCTCCAGCCTGTGGAAGACGCGGGCGCGGCGTCGCCTCCCGCGGATTCCAGCGCCGCCGGGCGGTGAGCATGGGCATCCACGAGAAGCTCAGGCATCTGGAAGAGCTGCGGCAGCGCGCCCAGGCCGGCGGCGGTCCCGAGCGGCTCGAGGCGCAGCACGAGCGCGGCAAGCTCTCGGCGCGCGAACGGCTCGATGTCCTGCTGGACGAAGGCAGCTTTGTCGAGCTCGATCGCTTCACCACGCACCGCACCGTCGGGTTCGGTCTGGAGAACAGGCGGATCCTGGGCGATGGCGTGGTTACGGGCTACGGCACGATCCACGGCCGGCTCGTCTACGTCTTCAGCCAGGACTTCACGGTCTTCGGCGGCTCGCTCTCCGAGGCGCACGCCGAGAAGATCGTGAAGGTCATGGACCTCGCGCTGAGGAACGGCGCGCCCGTCGTCGGGCTCAACGACTCGGGCGGCGCCCGCATCCAGGAAGGCGTGGTCAGCCTGGGCGGCTACGCCAACATTTTCCTGCGTAACACCCTGGCTTCGGGCGTGGTGCCGCAGATCAGCGCCGTGCTCGGCCCGTGCGCCGGCGGCGCGGTCTACTCCCCGGCCATTACGGACTTCATCTACATGGTGCGCGGCACCAGCTACATGTTCGTGACGGGTCCCAACGTGGTGAAGACCGTGACGCACGAGGACGTGGACATGGAGGGACTCGGCGGCGCCGACGTCCACGGCACGGTCTCCGGCATCGCCCATTTCGTGTACGACACCGAGCCCGAGTGCCTCCAGTCCATTCGCACGCTCTTCGAGTACATTCCCCAGAACAACCGCGACGACCCGCCCCGGCGCGAGACCGCGGACCCATTCGACCGCGGCGACCAGGAGCTGCTGGACCTGGTGCCGGACGAGCCCACGAAGCCGTACGACATGCACGAGGTCATCCGCCGCGTGCTCGATGACGGCCGGTTTTACGAGGTGCACCGCAACTTCGCGCAGAACATCGTCGTCGGCTTCGGTCACCTCGGAGGCCACGCGGTGGGCATCGTGGCGAACCAGCCCGCGGTGCTGGCCGGCGTGCTCGACATCAGCAGCTCGGCCAAGGGCGCGCGCTTCGTCCGCTTCTGCGATGCCTTCAACATCCCGCTGGTCGTGTTCGAGGACGTACCGGGATTCCTGCCCGGCGTGGCGCAGGAGCACGGCGGCATCATCCGCCACGGTGCCAAGCTGCTCTACGCCTTCTGCGAGGCGACCGTGCCGCGCGTGACGGTGATCACCCGCAAGGCGTACGGCGGCGCCTACGACGTCATGAACTCCAAGCACATCCGCGGCGACATCAACCTGGCGTGGCCGACGGCGGAGATCGCCGTCATGGGGCCGAAGGGCGCGGTCGAGATCCTGTTCCGCAAGGAGATCGCGGACGCGCGCGACCCGGAGGCCGAGACGCGCCGCCGCGAGCAGGAGTACCGCGAGCAGTTCGCGCACCCGTACGTGGCGGCGGCGCGGGGCTACATCGATGACGTGATCGATCCGCGCGAGACGCGGCCGCGGCTGATCAATGCGCTGGACATGCTGCAGAACAAGCGGGACAGTAATCCGCCGAAGAAGCACGGGAACATTCCGCTGTGAGCCAGCTGCTGGAGCGCATTCGGCTGTCCTGCGCTGATCAGGCTGGGACTGAGGTCTCATGTTCCAGAAGCTCCTGATCGCCAACCGTGGCGAGATCGCCGTCCGCGTAATCCGCGCCTGCCATGAGCTGGGGGTGGAGGTGGTCGCGGTCTACTCGGAAGCCGACCGCCTGTCCCCGCACGTGCTCGAAGCGGATGAGGCCTACCTGATCGGTCCACCGCCCTCGGCCGAGAGCTACCTGTGCGCGGACAAGCTCATCGCGACCGCCAAGGCCACCGGCTGCCAGGCCATTCACCCCGGCTACGGCTTCCTGGCGGAGCGAGCGCACTTCGCGGAGGCGGTGGAACGCGGCGGGCTGGTCTTCATCGGGCCGCCGGCGGGCGCCATCGCGGCCATGGGAGACAAGACGGAGGCGCGGCGACGCATGCGCGCGGCGGGTGTGCCGGTCGTGCCGGGCACGCTGGAGGTGGTGCCGGACCCGGCGCGGGCCGCGGCCGGCGCGGCAGAGTTGGGTTACCCGGTGCTGCTCAAGGCGGCGGCGGGCGGCGGTGGCAAGGGCATGCGCGTGGTCCGTTCGGCGGACGAGCTCGTTCGGGCGTTCGAGGCGGCGACCCGCGAATCACAGGGCGCGTTCGGGGATGGCAGCATTTACCTGGAAAAGTACCTGGACGGGCCGCGCCACATCGAGATCCAGGTGCTGGCGGACGCACGCGGCAGGATCCTGCATCTGGGGGAACGCGAGTGCTCGATCCAGCGCCGGCACCAGAAGCTGATCGAGGAGGCGCCGAGCCCGGCGCTCACGCCCGAGCTGCGCCGGCGCATGGGCGAGGCGGCAGTAGCCGCCGCGGCCGCGGTGGGCTATCGGAACGCGGGCACGATCGAGTTCCTGTTCCACGACGGCCGCTTCCATTTCCTGGAAATGAACACCCGCATCCAGGTCGAGCATCCGGTGACGGAGCTCGTGACCGGGATCGACCTGGTGCAGTGGCAGATCCGCATCGCAGCGGGCGAGCACCTCGCCTTCGGTCAGGATGACGTGCGCCTTTCGGGCCACGCCATGGAATGCCGCATCACCAGCGAGGATGCGCTGAACGGCTTTCTCCCCTCGACCGGGCGGATCGAGCTGCTCGAGGTGCCGTCCGGCCCGGGCGTGCGCTGGGACGGCGGCATAGCGGAGGGATTCGACGTCTCGCTCTTCTACGACCCGCTGCTCGGAAAGCTGATCGTGCACGCGCCGGACCGCGCCACCGCGATCGAGCGGATGCGGCGCGCTCTGGGCGAGTTGCGCATCATCGGCATCGAGAGCAGCGTGCCGTTCCATCAGCGGGTCATGGAGGAGTCCGATTTTCGGGCGGGCCGGATCGACATCGGCTACCTGGAGCACCACCCCGATCTCCTGGTGCCCCGCCCGGACGAAGAGGTGCTGCGGACCATGGCGGTCGCGGCCGTGCTGCTCGAGCGCGAGGCGCGCGAGCGCTCCGGCATCCGGCGCATTGCGCCGGCCGGCGGCTCGTGGCGGATCGACCGTGGCTGGCGCGGCCCGGTGCTGCGTGACTGGAGCGCGGGTCCGCCGCGCGGCGGCGCTCCGCGACGGAGCCCCGCGCCCGGGCTCACGGGCGAAGGCAAGCGGCTGGAGGGATCTCCGTGATCGAGCTGCGTACGCTCGGCGGGCTGGATCTGCGGAGCGCGGACGGCGCGGAGCTGCGTTCGATCCTGGTGCAGCCCCGGCGAGTCGCCCTGCTCGCGTACCTGGCGCTGGAGTTGCCGCGTGGCTTCCACCGGCGCGACAAGCTGCTGCCGCTCTTCTGGGCGGAGCTGGATGCGGAGCACGCGCGCGGCGCCCTGCGCAACGCGCTGCATTACCTGCGGCGTTCGCTGGGCGAGGGCGTGCTGCTCCGTCGGGGCGACGACGAGGTCGGGCTGGATGCGAAGGCGCTCTGGTGCGACGCGGCGGCCTTCGAAGCGGCGCTCGCCCAGGGCCGCGCGGCCGAGGCGCTCGAGCTGTATCGCGGGCACCTGCTCCAGGGCTTCTTCGTTTCGGACGCACCCGGGTTCGAGCGCTGGCTCGAGGGAGCCCGCACGCGACTGCGCGAGCGCGCCGCGCAGGCGGCCTGGACGCTGGCGGACGCGGAGGAAGCGAGCGGCAACGGCCTGGGCGCGGCGCAATGGGCGCGCTCCGCCGTGGCGTTCCTACCGTTCGACGAGTCGGCGATTCGGCGGCTGATCGAATTGCTCGATCGCCGGGGCGACCGCGCCGGTGCGATCCGGGCGTACGAAGAGTGGTCGCGCCAGCTGGCCGAGGCCTTCGACCTCGAGCCTTCGCCGGAGACCCGAGCCGTGGCGGAAGGGATCCGCGCGCGCGCGCGTCCCGCGCCGCCCGCCCCGGCGCTGTTGGGTCTCGGCTTGGCCGGGAGCGAGCCTGCCCCACGTGCGGAGCGGGGGCCGGCGCCCCGTCCACGCCGGCTACTCGACACGCTTCGCCGTGTCGCCGCTGGTTCCGACCCTCCACCCACGACCATCCTGCTGGTGGAGGAGGATCCGGAAACGGTGCACCTGCTCGATGCGAAGCTGGCGGCACCCGGGCGCACGCTCCTGCACGCCTCGACGGCCGCGCAGGCGCAGGAGGTCCTGAGCGCGCAGAATGTGTCGCTCATCCTGCTGGACCTGGTCCTGCCGGACACCGATGGCCGGAACCTGCTGATGCGGCTGCGCGAGAGGCCGGGAACGGCGGCCACGCCGATCCTGGTGTTGAGCGTGAAGGCGGGCGGGCAGACCCAGACGGAGTGCTTTGCGCTCGGCGCCGACGGCTTCTTCGAGAAGCCCTTCGACCCGGAGGCGCTCGCGGCGGCCGTGTCGGCGCGCCTGCTCCGTCCCGCGCTCTACGACCCGCAGCTCGATCCTGTGACGGGACTGCCCAACCGTGCCGGGCTGGTCCAGGCGTTCCGGCGGCTGCGCACCACCAGCGAGGGCTCGGGCCTTTTCTCTCTCGCGCTGCTCGAGCTGCAGGCGACGGGCGGGCAGCCGTACTCCGCGCTCAGCGACGACGTGGTGCGCCATGCCGCCGAAACGCTCGCGCACCACGTGGGCTCCCGCGAGCTGGTCGGCCGCTGGGCGGGCGCCGAGTTCGTGGTATTGTTTCCGGGGCTGAACCCCGCGCGCGCGGTGCTCAAGCTGAAGGAGGCCCTGCACGGGCTCCAGGCCGAGGCGGTGCCGGGCCCGGACACGCGGCCGCTCGAGCTGACTTTCTCGGCCGGCGTCGCCCTCGCCGCGGGCAGCACCAATCTCCAGGACGCCGTCACGGATGCCGATTACCTGTTGTACCTGGCCAAGACCACCGGTCACGGTCAGATCTTCTCCGCCGAAAGCCGGATCACGCCGCCGCGCCGCAAGATCATCCTGGCGGAATACGACGAGCTCACGGCCAAGGCCGTCGGGTATCGGCTGGCGCGCGAGGGCTTCGAGGTGGACCGCTACGGCGATGGCGCAGCCGCGCTCGCGGCGGCGCTCGAGGGCACGGCCGCGCTGGTCATCCTGGACGTCCAGATGCCGGGACTCGACGGGTTTCAGGTGCTGGAGCGGCTGCGCCGCATCGCAGACCCGCGGCTGCCGGTCGTGATGCTGACGGCGCTGGGAAGTGAGGAGCACATCCTGCGCGGCTTCGAGCTCGGTGCGGATGATTACATCGTGAAGCCCTTCTCGCCCGTCGAGCTCGTCGCGCGCGTCCACCGACTCCTCAAGAACCGCTGAGCCGTGGGCCGCGCCGAAGCGCGCGTCGAGATCACGGGCATCGCGGCCGGGGGTGCAGGCGTGGGGCGGTTGCCCGACGGCCGTGCCGTATTCGTGCATCGTACGGCCCCCGGCGATCTGGTCGAGCTACGGGTCGTGGAGGAGAAGCGGCGCTGGGCTCGGGGAACGCTGCTGCGCGTGCTTCGTCCCTCCAGTGACCGGCGCGAGGCGCCCTGCCCGCACTACGCGCGCTGCGGCGGCTGCACGCTCGAGCATCTGACGTACGCGGCGCAGCTTCGTGCCAAGGCGCGCATCGTCGCGGATGGCCTCGAGCGGATCGGCGGCGTCCAGGCCGCGGTGCCGGACACGGTCGCTTCGCCGCGCGAGTTCCGCTACCGCAATCGCGTCTCCTTCACGCTGGTTCGGACCGGCCGCGGCCGGACCATCGCCGGCTTTCACGAGCTCGAGCGGCCGCACCGCGTGGTCGACATCACCGAGGCCTGCCTCCTGCCCGAGGAAGCGGTCGCGGGCGTCTGGGGACGGCTCCGCGCCGCCTGGGGCGTGGAGGCGCAGCGGCTGCCGGCGGGACGTCGGCTGCGCCTGACGCTGCGCGCGTCCGCCGCGGGCATGGTGACGCTCGTGATCGAAGGCGGCGACACCCCCGGGCGGCCGGACGAACTGCTCCAGCTCGTTCCCGAGCTGCGCGCGATCTGGCATCGGCCCGCCGGCGCGGCCAACCTCGTGCTGCTCGCCGGGGAAGAGTCCGTGCTGGAGACCTGGGAGGACGAGGAGGTCGGGCTCAGCGGGGCCGTGTTCCTGCAGGTCAACCGCCAAGCGGCGGCCGCACTCGAGGCGCACGTGCTCGAGCTGGCCGGGGACGTGAGCGGCCGCCGCGTCGTCGATGCGTATTGCGGAGTGGGCCTGCACGCCCGGCGGCTCGCGCGTGCGGGCGCGCAGGTCGTGGGCATCGAGCTCGACGCGCGCGCGCTGCAGGAGGCGAGCAGGGCGGCCGACGGCGCCGTCTTTCTGACCGGTCGGGTCGAGGACCGGCTGCCGTCCGCGCTGCCGGCCGATCTGGTCATCGTGAATCCGCCACGCACCGGGCTGGACGAGGCCGTGCCGCGCGCGCTGCTCGCGCAGCCGCCCCGGCGCATCCTCTATGTCAGTTGCAACCCAGCGACGCTGGCGCGCGACCTCGGCCGGCTGGCGGCGGCGTTCGCGTTGCGCTCGCTGCGTTGTTTCGATCTGTTCCCGCAGACGGCGCACGTCGAGACCGTCGCGGAGCTCGCATGGACGGGCGCGTGAGACGCGCCCCGGTCGCCTTCCGGGCAGGTGGCGCCGGGGCTATGTTTGCGCGGCTCCATCGCGTAATCCAGGCAGGATGCGCTACTACGTCACGATCGCCGACCGGACGATCGAGGTCGAGCTGACCGCGGAGGGGGCGCGCGTGGATGGGCGGCTGATCCGCGCAGACCTGGTCACGCTCCCCGGCACGCCCATCCGCCATCTGCTGGCGGACGGGCGCTCGCACGCGCTGCTGGCGCGCCCGGGCGAGCGACGCGGCCAGTGGCAGCTCCAGCTCGACGGCTACCGCTTCGAAGCCGAGGTCCTGGACGAACGCACGCGTGCGATCCGCGGCATGACCGCGGCAGAACATCCCGCGACGGGCCCGAAGCCCGTGCGGGCGCCGATGCCCGGCCTGGTCGTGCGCGTCGAGGTCGAGCCGGGGCAGGCGGTGCGCGCGGGCCAGGGCGTGGTGGTGATGGAAGCGATGAAGATGGAGAACGAGCTGAAGGCGGAGGCGGCCGGAGTGGTCGCGAGCGTGCTGGTCGCGGCCGGGCAGGCGGTAGAGAAAGGCGCCGTGCTGGTGGAGTTCCGGGCATGAGCGAACGGCGCGCGCGCTTCGAGACGCCGAGCGGCATCGAGGTCGCCCGGCTGTATGCCCAGGGCGACGTCGCCCCGGACCCCGTGCGCGACCTCGCGGTGCCCGGCCAGTTCCCGTTCACGCGCGGCGTCTATCCCACCATGTACCGCGGCCGGCTCTGGACCATGCGTCAATACGCCGGCTTCGGCACGGCCGAGGAAACGAACCGGCGCTATCGCTACCTGCTCGAGCAGGGCCAGACCGGCCTGAGCGTGGCCTTCGATCTGCCCACGCAGATGGGATACGACTCCGACCACCCCATGTCGCACGGAGAGGTCGGGCGCGTCGGCGTCGCCATCGACACGCTGGAGGACATGCGGCGATTGTTCGACGGAATTCCGCTCGAGCAGGTTTCGGTCTCGATGACGATCAACGCGACGGCCGCCGTCCTGCTGGCGCTCTATGTGGCGCTCGCCGATGAGCGCGGCATCGCGCGGGACCGACTGTCCGGCACGGTGCAGAACGACGTGCTGAAGGAATACATTGCGCGCGGCACGTACATCTTCCCGGTCGAGCCGAGCCTGCGGCTGGTCACGGACATCTTCGACTTCTGTGCGCGGGAGGTGCCACGCTGGAACAGCATCTCCATCAGCGGCTACCACATTCGGGAGGCGGGAGCGACGGCCGCGCAGGAGCTGGCCTTCACCTTCGCGGATGCGCTGGAGTACGTTCAGCGGGCCCTCGGCCGCGGCCTCGCGCTGGAAGCCTTTGCGCCCAGACTGTCCTTCTTCTTTGCCGCGCACAGTGACCTGTTCGAGGAAGCGGCGAAGTTCCGCGCCGCGCGCCGCCTGTGGGCGCGGCTGGTGCGCGAGCGCTTCCAGGGATCGGACGAGGCTTGCCGGCTGCGCTTCCATACCCAGACCGGCGGCGTAACGCTCACGGCCCAGCAGCCGCTGAACAACGTGGTGCGCGTCGCGGTGCAGGCGCTCGCGGCGGTCCTGGGCGGCACCCAGTCGCTGCACACGAACGCCTATGACGAGGCACTGGCGCTGCCGACCGCGGCATCGGCCAAGCTCGCGCTCCGGACGCAGCAGATCCTGGCGCACGAATCCGGCGTGACCGAGACCATCGATCCGCTGGGGGGTAGCTACTACGTGGAGGCGTTGACGCGCGCCCTGGAGGAGAAGGCGCTCGGCTACCTGCGCCGATCGGACGAGCTGGGCGGCGCGGCCAACGCCATCGAATTTTTCCAGGAGGAGATTCAGCGGGCCGCGTATGCGCACCAGCTGGCGGTCGAGCGGGGCGAACGCGTGATCGTGGGCGTGAACGCATTCCGCGAGGAGGAGGGCACGCCGCGCATCGAGCAGCCGGACTACCCGGCGCTGGAAGCCGCGCAGACGGCGCGGCTCGCGCAGCTCCGCCGCCACCGGGAGGGGCGCACGGTGGCGCGGGCGCTGGCGACCGTTCGTGAAGCGGCACGTGACGGCGCGAACCTGCTGCCGCCCATGATCGAGGCCGTGAAGGCAGAGGCCACGCTGGGCGAGATCAGCGATGTGCTGCGGGAGGAGTGGGGGGTCTACCGGGGCGCGGCGTGAACTCGAGACACCAGGAAAGAATTACGATCAGCTATGCCAACCTACGAGTATCGTTGCCGTAACGGCCACGAGTTCGAGCAGTTCCAGCGCATGACGGACCCGCCGGTGGCGAAATGCCCGGCTTGCGGCGCCGACGCGGAGCGCCTGCTCTCGGCCGGCGCGGGCCTCCTCTTCAAGGGCTCAGGCTTCTACATCACGGATTACCGGAGCGATCGCTACAAGAAGGCGGCCGAGGCCGAGAAAGGCGGCGGCGAGAAGTCCGGCAAGCCGTCGGCGGCCGGGGGCGAGGGCGAGAAGTCGGCCCGGCCGCCGGAAACCAAGGCCGAGGGCGGCAGCGGCGCTCCGCCCGTGTCGCAGGATTGAGATGCCGGCCGAGTTGCTGCGGCAGCAGCTCGCGCGCGCGCTCGCCGATCTGGGCGCGCCGGAAGCGCCGATCCAGCTGGAGCGGCCGCGCAACCCGGAGCACGGCGATCTCGCCACCAATGCTGCGCTGATCCTGGCCCGGCGACTGGGGAAGCCGCCGCGGCAGACGGCGCGGCTGATCCTGGAGAAGCTGGACCTGCCCGCCGCCGGCGTGAGCAGCGCCGAGATCGCGGGGCCGGGGTTCATCAACTTCCGCTTCGGGCAGGCGCTGCTCGCGGAGAAGCTGCGCGCCATCCTCGAGGCGGACCGCGCCTACGGCCGCTCCAGTCTGGGCGCGGGCCGCCGCATCCAGGTGGAATTCGTGTCGGCCAATCCGACCGGGCCGCTGCACGTCGCGCACGGGCGTGGCGCGGCGCTCGGCGATGCCGTCGCCCAGCTCCTGGACTGGACCGGCTACGAGGTCGCCCGCGAGTTCTATGTCAACGACGCGGGCGCCCAGGTCGACAAGCTGATCGAGTCGCTGGGGGTCCGCTGGCGGCAGCTGCGGGGAGAGCCGGCCGATCTCCCCGAGGAAGGCTACCACGGGGAGTATGTCATCGAGCTCGCGCGCGCGCTCGAGCGGGAACAGGGCGAGGAGCTGCGACGCCTCGCCGCGGCCGAGCGGCGGCAACTGCTGCGCGAGTGGGCCCTCGAGCGCCTGCGTGCCGAGCAGGATCGCGATCTGCGACAGTTCCGCGTCTTTTTCGACAGCTACTACTTCGAGAGCCAGCTCTACCGGGAGGGGAAGATCGAGGAGACGCTGAACGAGCTGGTCGCGCACGGACTCACGTGCGAAGCGGAGGGCGCGGTCTGGCTCCGCACCACCGCCTTCGGCGACGACAAGGACCGGGTTCTGGTCAAGAGCGACGGGAGCTACACCTATTTTCTCCCCGACCTCGCGTATCACCGCGACAAGGCGCGCCGGGGATTCCAGCACGTCATCGATGTCTGGGGGGCCGACCATCACGGCTACGTGCCGCGCATGCGCGCGGGGCTGCTGGCGCTCGGCCTGCGCGATTTCCTGGATGTCGAGATCGTCCAGATGGTGCGGATCATGAGCGGCGGCCGCGAGGTCAAGCTGAGCAAGCGGCTGGGAGAGCTGGTCACGCTGCGCGAGCTGTTCGAGCAGACCGGCGTGGACGTGGCGCGTTACTTCTTCCTGATGCGCCGCGGCGATGCCCAGATGCTGTTCGATCTGGATCTCGCGCTGGACCATTCCGAGAAGAACCCGGTCTACAAGATCCAGTACGCCCACGCGCGCATGATGAGCATCTTCCGGAAGGGCGGGGTCGCGCCGGCCGACATCACTGCCGACGCGGCCGATCTCGCACGGCTCGCCACGGCGGCCGAACAGGACCTGATCAAGCAACTGGGCGAGTTCCCGGCCCTGGTCGAGCGGGCGGCGGAGGCGCGTGCGCCGCACCTGGTCTGCGATTACCTGGAAGAAACCGCCGGGTCGGTCAACTCCTGGTATCATGCCGGCAACCCGAGTCGCAATCCGGCGCTCGCGGTCCTGGTGCCGGATCCCGAGCTGCGCCAGGCGCGGCTCGCGCTGGCGCGCGGCGTTCAGATCGTGCTGCGCAATGGGCTCGAGCTGCTCGGGCTGACCGCACCGGAGCGCATGGAGCGGGAGGAGGCCGAATGAGCCTCTTGGTCGTCGGCAGCGTGGCCCTGGACACGGTCGAGACGCCCTTCGGGCGGGCCGAGCGCGTCCTGGGCGGTTCCGCCACCTTCTTCAGCGCGGCCGCGTCCTTCTTCCACCCGGTGCAGCTGGTGGGAGTGGTCGGTACGGATTACCCGCTCGACGAGCTGCACTTCCTGCGGGAGCGCGGCGTGGACCTGTCCGGCCTCGAGCAGCAGCCGGGCGAGAGTTTCTTCTGGTCGGGCGTCTACAGCTTCGACCTGAACAGCCGGGAGACGCTGGAGACCCGACTCGGGGTGTTCGCGGACTTCCAGCCGCGCATCCCGGAGGGCTTTCGGGATGCGCACTGGGTCTTTCTCGGCAATATCGATCCCGAGCTCCAGCTCGATGTACTGACGCAGGTGCGCGCGCCGCAGCTGGTCGCGTGCGATACCATGAACTTCTGGATCCGTGGCAAGCGCGACGCACTGCTCGCGTTGCTCGAGCGCGTCGACCTGCTGCTCGTGAACGACGGCGAGGTGCGCGAGCTGAGCGGCGATCACAACCTGCTGCGGGGCGCCCGCTGGATCCAGGCGCGGGGCCCGCAGCTGGTCGTGGTGAAGAAGGGCGAGCACGGCGCGATCCTGTTCACGCGCGATCTGATCTTCTTCGCGCCCGGCTTTCCGCTCGAGGAGGTCTTCGATCCGACCGGTGCAGGCGACGCCTTCGCCGGCGGTTTCCTCGGCCACCTCGCGCGCGCGGGCTCGGCCGACGCCGCGGAGCTGCGCCGCGCCATGATCTACGGCTCGGCCATGGGATCGTTCGCGGTCGAGCGCTTCAGCGTGCACCGCTTCCTCGACCTCACGCAGTCGGAGATCCAGGAGCGGGTGCGGGCGTTCCGCGAGCTCACGGCGTTCGAGCACCGCGTTCCGCTCGAGGCGCATGCCTGAGCCGGCGCCGCGCCCGGCCGCCACCTATCGCGAGGCGGGCGTCGACCGGGAGGCGGCGGCGCGGGCCAAGCGCTCGCTGTTCGAGCTGGTACGGCAGACCGCCGGACCCCACGTGCTCTCGGAGCCGGGCGGGTTCGGCGGTCTTTTTCGCGTGCCGCCCGGATTCAGATCGCCGGTCCTGGTGGCGAGCGCGGACGGGGTGGGTACGAAGCTCAAGGTCGCGATCCGAGCCGGCCGGCGCGACACCGTCGGCCAGGACCTGGTCAACCACTGCGTCAACGATATTCTGGTCGAGGGAGCGCGGCCCCTGTTCTTTCTCGATTACATCGGCCTCGGCAAGCTCGCGGAGGACGTAGTACACGAGCTGGTCGTCGGCGTGGCCGCGGCCTGTGGCGCCAATGGCTGCGCGCTGCTCGGCGGCGAGACGGCGGAGCTGCCGGACCTCTACGCCCCGGGCGAGTTCGATCTGGCGGGGTTCATCGTCGGCGTGGTCGAAGAGGACGGACGGCCGGGAGCCGCCCGCGTCCAGGCCCGCGACGCGCTCATCGGCTTGGCGTCGGACGGCTTCCACACGAATGGCTACACGCTGCTGCGCCGCATCCTTTTCGACCAGCTCGGCCTCGGCGTCGACGATGTCTTCCCCGATCTCGCCGCGAGGGTGGGAGAGGTGCTGCTGCGTGTGCACCGCAGCTATGTCCGGCCGCTGCTCCCCCTGCTCGCGGCCGGGCGCATCCACGCGCTGGCCCACATCACCGGCGGCGGCATCGAGGAGAACCTGGCCCGGGTCATCCCTGCGGGAGTCGAGGCGCGCGTCGATTTGCAGAGCTGGGATGTGCCGCCGGAGTTCCTCGCGGTCATGCGGCACGGCCGGGTGCCACGCGAGGAGATGTACCGGACGTTCAACATGGGCGTGGGGATGATCCTGGTGGTGGCACCGGAATCAGTGGACGAAATACTGGTGGCATTGCGGCGGCACGGCGAGAGCGCCTGGCACCTGGGAGAGGCGCGACCGGGCGCGACGCGAGTGCTGCTGGTCTGAGGGCTCCGCTGCTCGGCCGCCCGCGCGTTGCTGGACTCACTCACGTGGAGGCGAGTCATGGGAGCAAGGCGGAGGAAGGCCTTCGGCCTGGTGCTGGCGGCGCTCGCCCTGCTGGCGGCGCGGCCGGTGCGCGCGCAGGACAATGAGCTGGCGGAGGCATGCGCCGTCGCATCGCAGGACGCCAGGAGTTTCTGCCTGCTGGTGGCCCAGGCGATCGAGATCGCACAGCCGCGGTTGGGAATGGCCCTGACCGGGGGGAATCCGGTGCCCGGCACGGCCAGTACCCTGGGGATGCGGCTGGGCACGCTTCCCCGCATCAGCCTGGCCGGGCGGGGCACGGCCATGCGCACGAGCATCCCGGACATCCGGACCCGCGGCTCGGAGGACGCCATTGACTTCTTCATTCCGAGCCTGGACCTCGACGCGGCCGTCGGACTCTTTTCCGGTTTCTCGCCCGCGCCCACGGTGGGAGGGCTCGGCTCGATCGATGTGCTGGCGAGCGTTGGCGTCATCCCCGTTCCGTCCGGGGAAGGGTTCGCGGAGGAGTCACCGTTTTCCTGGGCCCTCGGCGCGCGCGTAGGGATCCTGCGCGAATCCTTTCTCTTGCCGGGGATCTCGGTATCGGGGATGTACCGCCGGCTCGGTGACGTGGCTTACGGCGATCCCGAGCTGAGAGGCAGCGCCCAGGGAGGCGACGATGCCTTCTTTACCGCCGAGAACATTTCCACCCTCAGCGTCCGCGCCGCCATCGGCAAGCGGCTGCTCTTCCTCGGTGCGACGGCCGGCGTCGGCTACGATCGCTATTCCGGCGACGTTGCCTTCGGGGTCCGGACCCTGATCGGCTCCGACCGGTTTCCGGATCGAGGCTCTATCGAACTCGAGAACGACCGCATCTCGGCGTTCGCGAACCTGTCCTGGACGCTGCTCATCCTGCACGTGGTCGGCGAAGTCGGCTTTCAATCGGGAGCCGACCAGGTCGGAACGCTCCCGCCCACCGAGGTCGACCCCGAGGAAGGTTCACTCTTCGCGAGCCTCGCGGTTCGACTCTCGATCTGAATCCAGGCTGAATGAGCGCCGCGCCCACGCCCGCAGATCACGAGTTCATGCGCCGCGCGCTCGAGCTCGCCGAGCGCGGGTGGGGGCGCGTGCATCCGAATCCGCTGGTGGGCGCCGTGGTCGTGAAGGACGCCGTGGTGGTGGGGGAGGGATTCCATGGCGAGTACGGAGGCCCGCACGCCGAGGTCGTCGCACTCGGCGCCGCCGGTGAGCGGGCCCGCGGCGCGACCCTGTACGTTCCGCTGGAGCCGTGCGCGCACTACGGCAAGACGCCGCCCTGCACCGACGCGATCGTGGCGGCTGGCGTCGCCCGGGTCGTTTATGGCGCGGAGGACCCGCACGCCGAGGCCGGCGGCGGGGCCCGGCGGCTCTCGGCCGCCGGCGTCCAGGTCCTGGGAGGGGTGGAGCGCGACGAGGCTCGCTTTCTCAACCGTAGCTTCTTCCACGCTGTGGAGCGCGGGACGCCCTTCGTCGCCCTCAAGTACGCACTCTCGCTCGATGCGCGGCTGGCGGAGCGACCGGGCCACCCGAGCGAGGTGTCGGGTGCGGCCGCCAGGGCCGAGGCCCACCGCCTGCGCGCGGGCTTCGACGCCATCCTGGTCGGGATCGGAACGGCCCTCGCCGATGACCCGCTACTCACGGCGCGCGGAGAGGTCGCCCCCATCCGGCCGCCGCTCCGGATCGTCCTGGATTCCGATGCGCGCCTCCCGCTGGGCAGCCGCCTCGTGCACACCGCGGCGGAGGCCCCGGCCTGGGTCGTGTGCGCCCACGATGCTCCCGCGGAGCGACGCCGCGCGCTCGAGCACGGAGGCGTGCGCGTGCTCCCGGTCCCGCGCGCCGCGGGGGGCGGCGTGGCCCTGGACAGGGTGCTGGACCGGCTCTGGGCGGCGGGCGTGCGCTCGATCCTGTGCGAGGGTGGCGGGCGATTGGGCGGCGCGCTGCTCGCGGCGGAGCGGGTGCACCGGCTGTACCTGTTCTACGCGCCGAGGTTCTTCGGGGAAGCGGGGGTGCCCGCATTCCCCGCGCAGCTGTCGCCGTCGGCCGGGCGGGGATGGCAGCTGCGGCGTCTTGTGCCCTTCGCCGAAGATGCGCTGCTCGTGCTGGAGCGGGCATGATCCTCTCGTCGCCGCCATCCGCTCCGCTCCGCGCTGGCCGGCCGCTGAGTTTCCATGCCGCCTTGCTCCCGTCTCCGGCGGACCGTATGGTGCCACGAGACGTCGGAGCCCCGATCGTGAGAGCCGTGTGTTCACCGGGATCATCGAAGAGGTTGGAACCGTCCAGAACAGCCAGCGCCGGGGGGAGGGCGTGCGCCTGTGGATACAGGCCGACCGGGTCGCGGCCGACGTGCGGGCTGGCGACTCGGTCGCGCTCGACGGGGTATGCCAGACCGTGGTCTCCACCGAGGCGGGCACATTCCTGGTCGAGGCGATCGGAACCACGCTGTCGCGCACGACCCTGGGCGAGTTTCGCGCCGGCCGGCGCGTCAACCTCGAGCGCGCGCTCGCGCTGGGCGACCGGTTGGGCGGTCACCTGGTCCAGGGCCACGTGGACGGCGTGGGGGTGGTCATGTCGCTGCGCCGCGAGGCGGAGCACGTCCTGCTGGACATCCAGGTGCCGGACGTGGTCGCCGAGGTGACGGTGCTGCACGGCTCCCTCGCGGTGAACGGCGTGAGCCTGACCGTCAACGCGCTGCCGGCGCAGGGTGTCGCGCAGGTGGCACTCATTCCCTACACCTGGGAGCACACCGCCTTCCCGGATCTGCAGACGGGAGACGCGGTCAACCTCGAGGGCGACCTGATCGGCAAATTCGTGGTCGCGTACCTGAAGCGAACCGGCGCGGCCGGGGTAGAAGCGACGGGACGCGCAGCACGGGATTGAGGAGGCGAGAATGCCGTTCGACAGCGTCGAAGCGGCGATCCGCGACATTGGCGAAGGCAGGCTGGTCATCGTCGCCGACGATGAGGACCGGGAGAACGAGGGCGACCTGGTCTGCGCGGCGGCGCGCATCACGCCGGAGCTCGTGAATTTCATGGCGATGCACGGGCGCGGCCTGGTTTGCGTCGCGCTCACACCAGAGCGCGCCGACGCGCTCGAGCTCCGGCTCATGGCCGAGCAAGGCCAGGACCGGCTCGGCACGGCCTTCACCGTCTCGGTCGACGCGCACCCGCGCTTCGGGGTGACCACCGGGATCAGCGCGTACGACCGCGCCAGGACGATTCAGCTGCTCACCGATCCGGCAACCAGGGCGGGAGACCTGCGCCGGCCCGGCCACGTCTTCCCACTGCGGGCCGTGCCGGGGGGCGTGCTGCGGCGGGTGGGCCAGACCGAGGCCTCGGTGGACCTGGCGCGGCTCGCGGGCCTGCCCCCGATCGGTGTGATCTGCGAGATCATGAACGCCGACGGCAGCATGGCGCGCCGGCCGGAGCTGGAGAAGTTCGCGAGAAAGCACGGGCTGAAGTTCATCACGGTCGCGCAGCTGGTGGCGTACCGGCTGCGCACGGAGCGATTGATCCGGCGCGTCGCCGAGGCCACGCTGCCGACGCCCTTCGGCGAGTTCCAGATCGTCGCGTTCGAGAACCTGGTGGACCACCGGGAGCACGTGGCACTGGTCAAGGGCGCGGTCGCGGGCCGGAAGAACGTGCTGGTGCGCATGCATTCCGAGTGCCTGACGGGCGACGTCTTCCACTCGCTCCGCTGCGACTGCGGCGAGCAGCTGCACGCGGCGCTGCGGCGCATCGAGGAGGAAGGGCTCGGCACCGTCGTCTATCTGCGCCAGGAGGGGCGGGGGATCGGGCTCACCAACAAGGTGCGCGCGTACGCCCTTCAGGACCAGGGACAGGACACGGTCGAGGCCAACGAGTCGCTCGGCTTCAAGCCGGATTTGCGGGACTACGGCATCGGCGCCCAGATCCTGCTGGACCTCGGCCTGAGCTCGATCCGCTTGCTCACGAACAACCCGCGCAAGATCGTCGGGCTCGAGGGCTACGGCCTCAAGATCACCGGGAGGGAGCCGATTCAGACCGCGCCCACCGATTTCAACCGCGGCTACCTGGTGGCGAAGCGAGACAAGCTCGGCCACGTGCTGCCCGCGCTGGACGAACGGGTCGAGGCGCCGCCGGTGCCCGCCAGTACGGAGCAGTAGGGGCGCGCGCAAGGCACGGTCGCGGTGGGCGAGCTGCGGGGCGATCTCGAGGGCACGGGACTCCGGTTCGCGCTGGTCGTGAGCCGGTTCCACCAGCTGGTGACGGAGCGGCTGCTCGCCGGCGCCCGGGCGTGTCTCCTGGAGCACGGGGTCGCCGAGGACGACGTCGACATCCTCTGGGTCCCCGGGGCCTGGGAGCTGCCACCCGTGGTCCAGCGCGCGGCCCGCAGCGGACGCTACGCCGGCGTCATCGCCCTCGGCTGTGTGATGCGCGGGGAGACGCCGCACTTCGAGTACGTCGCCGGAGCAGCCGCCCGCGGACTGGCGCGCGTCGCCCTGGCCGCGGACGTGCCCGTCACGTTCGGCGTTCTCACTACCGAGGATGCGGAACAGGCGCTGGCGCGCGCCGGCGGCACGGGCGGCAACAAGGGCTGGGAAGCCGCGCTGAGCGCGCTGGAGATGGCCGGGCTGTACCGGAAGCTGGAGGGGGGCGGTGCGAGCGCGTAGTCGGGCCCGCGGCTGGGCCGTGCAGGTCCTCTACGCCTGGGAAGCACACGGGCGATCCGACTCCCCCGTGGATGTGCTCGCGGAGTTCCTGCGTGAGCGCCGCATCGCCGAGACCAGCCGCGAGTACCTGGACCAGCTGATCCGCCGCATCGCGGAGCACCGGCGCGAGATCGACGGCCTGCTGCAGGACGCGCTCACCAACTGGCGCCTGGAGCGCCTCTCCGCCATCGATCGCAACATTCTCCGCATCGCGACGGCCGAGATGCTCTTCCTCCGCGACGTGCCCGCGCGCGTCTCCATCCAGGAAGCGATCGTGCTGGCCGAGAAGTACGGCACGGGCGAAAGCCCCCGCTTCGTCAACGGCGTGCTGGACGCGGTCATGCATCGGCTCGAGCAGCGGCCCGGCCGCTCCGCCGGCAGGAGAGAGGGCAGCTGAGGCTTCTGATCATCAACTGGCAGGATCGGCTGAACCCGCAGGCCGGCGGCGCGGAGGCGCACCTCCACGAGATCTTCGGCAGGCTCGCGCAGCGCCACGCGATCACCCTGCTGGTCTCGGCGTGGCGGGGGGCGCCACGCCGCGCGGCGCTGGACGGCATGGACGTGCATCGCGTCGGCGGCCGTTATACATTCAATCTCGTGGCACCAGGGTACTATCGCGCGCGGCTCCGGCGTGAGGCTTTCGACCTGGTTGTCGAGGACCTGAACAAGGTGCCGCTGTTCACGCCCCTGTGGTGCGGCACGCCCCTGGTGCTGCTCGTTCACCACCTCTTCGGCCGCACCGCATTCGAGGAAGCCGCATTCCCCGTGGCCGCGGCAACCTGGCTGCTGGAGCGTCCGCTCGCGCGCGTTTATGGCAGGGCGCCCGTCCAGGCCGTGTCCCGCAGCACGGCGGACGACCTCGAGCGCCGCGGCTTCGCCGCCGACCGGATCACCGTGATTCCCAATGGCGTGGATCTGGAGTTCTTCACGCCCGACCCGTCGGTCCTCAGGGCGCCGCTCCCCACGGCGCTCTACCTCGGGCGCCTGAAGCGGTACAAGCGGGTCGACCTGATCCTGCGCGCGTTCGCCCGCCTGAAAGACCGGGGCCTGCGCGCGCGCCTGGTCATCGCCGGGCAGGGAGATTACGAGCGGCAGCTGCGCAGGTTGTGTCGGGAGCTCGGGCTGGCGGAGCAGGTGACGATGCCGGGATTCGTGTCCGAGGACGACAAGCGGCGCCAGTTCCGGCAAGCCTGGGTGCACGTCCTCACCTCGCACAAGGAAGGGTGGGGCATCAGCAATCTCGAGGCAGCCGCGTGCGGCACGGCCAGCGTGGCGAGCGATTCGCCGGGCCTGCGCGATTCCGTCGTCGACGGCGTCACCGGCTTTCTCGTCCCGCACGGCGATCTGGACTCCCTGACGGACCGACTGGAGAGGCTGCTCACGGACGCGCAGCTGCGGGACCGACTCGGCGCGCAGGCCCGGGC
>JACQPS010000081.1 GCA_016207445.1 Gemmatimonadota bacterium
GAAGAGCGCATCGAGACCTCGCGCGTGCTCACCCCCGGGCTGCCGCTCGCGCTGGAGGAACACGCGTACGCGCATGCGCAGCGCGTCGCGCGCATCGAGCGGGTGCGGCAGACGGGCGTGCCCACGCGCTGGAACGGGCTGATCGAGGACCCGGTGCTCGTCGAATGGCTCGCGCGCGAGTTCGGTGACGAGCGGGTGTGGAGCGCGACGCAGCTCGAGTCGTACGCGAAGTGTCCGTGGGCGTTCTTCTCCGAGCGCCTGCTCCATCTCGAGAAGCTCGAGGACCCGGACGAGGAGATGGATCCGCTGGTGCGCGGCACGGTGCTGCACGACGCGCTGCGTCGCTTTTACGAGTCGGCAAGAGCGCGCGTGGGCGGGCCGGTGCTGCTGCGGCCGCCGGACCGCGCCTGGGCGGAAGCCATGCTCCTCGACTGCCTGGACGCGGCGCTCGAGAGCGCGGCCGAGACCGAATGGATGGGCAACCCCGCGCTGCGCGGCGCCAAACGCGAGGAGCTGCGGCGCATGCTGCGGCGCTACCTCGAGTGGGAGACCGGCGAGAACGAGAAGCTGTTCACGGGCAGGGGCAGAGCGAGGCAGCGGCTGTGCACGGGCGTGGTCGAGCACGAGCTCCAGTTCGACGACGTCGTCCTCGAGACCGCCGGTGTGCGCGTCCGCTTCCGCGGCTTCATCGACCGCGTCGAGGTCGGCGTGGACACACGGGTGCCCGATGCGGACGGGTACGTGGCCGCCGTCGACTACAAGACGAGCAAGGCGGGCGCGCCGGGCGGGGGTGAGAAGGAGGCCTGGGAGGACGACGTCGTGCTCCAGGTGCCGTTGTACGCGTACGCGCTCGAGCGGCTGCGGCCGGGCGCGCGCGCGGCGCGGGTCGAGTACCGCGCGGTCAAGCAGCACGAGGCGGTGCACGCACTCGAGCTGGTGAGAGTCGTAGGAATCGGGGCCGAGGAGGACGAGGAGGCGCGCGAGAAGATGGAGCGGGCGCTGGAGGCGGTGGGCGAGCACGTGCTCGCGATGCGGGCGGGAGTGTTCCCGGCGAGGCCGGCGCCGTCGTGCGGGTGTCCGCCGTTCTGTCATGCGTGGGATATCTGTCGGGTCAAGGGTGGGCCGAGAAGGAAGGAGTGAGACTTCGGGATCGGGATCGGGATCGGGATCGGGATCGGGATCGGGATCGGGATCGGGAGGACTGATGCATCGGCCGAAGGATTCGCAGTGGGACGCCGTGCGCGAGACGGAGCGGCATCTTCTGGTCGCCGCGGGCGCGGGGACGGGGAAGACCACGACCGTCATCTGGAAGATCCTCTACCTGCTCGGCGTGGAGGTGCGGGGCGAGCGCATCCTTCAGCCGCTGCGGCTCAGCGACATCGCGGCCATCACCTTCACGAACCAGGCGGCGGCGGACCTCAAGGCCGATCTGCGGGCCGCATTGCGTGAGGTCGGGCTGCGCGATCTCGCGTATCAGGTCGACCTCGCGCGCATCGGTACGATCCATGGCTTCTGCGGCGAGGTGCTGCGGGAGTTCGCGCTGCGCAGCGGCCGGCCGCCGCCGCGGACGGTGCTGGAGGAGGGCGAGTCCGCGGCGCTCGTGGCTGAGGTGGTCGGCGATACCGTGCTGGAGGCGCTCGAGGACGGTTCCGTTGCCGGGCTCGACGAGCTGCTCGCCGGCTGGTCGGTCGGCGACCTGCACGGTTGGCTGACGCGGCTCGCGCTGGAGAGCGATCTCGTGTCGCGACTCCTGCCGGCGGCCGCGCCCGGAAGCGCGGAGGCGCTGGTGCTGCGACTGGCGGGGCACGCGGTCGCGCGGCTGAACCAGCGGCTCGAGCGCGCGGGCGCGGTGGACTTCGACCGCATGATCGTGTGGACGCGGGATCTCTTGCGGGAGAACGACGCCGTGCGCCGCGCGCTGCAGCGGCGGCTCCGGGTCCTCATCGTGGACGAGTTCCAGGACGTGGATCCGGTGCAGAAGGAGATCGCGTACCTGCTCGGGGATCCGGAGTCCGGTGGGAGCGATACGACGCGGCTCATGCTGGTGGGCGATCCGAAGCAGAGCATCTACCGGTTCCGGCGGGCGGATGTCACGGTGTGGAAAGCGGTGGCGCGAGACTTCGAGGAGAGAGGACTCGGCCGTCTGATTCATCTCGGGGAGAATTTCCGGAGCGAGGCGGGGATTCTCGGGTTCGTCGACGCTACGGTCGGCAAGATCTTGCAGCGGCCGCTCGGCGGCTCCGGGCATAGAGACTTCGAGGTGGAGTATCGTCCGGTAAAAGCATCACGCGGAGACGCGGCGGCGCTGTCGTGCAGGAAGGGCCCGCCGCCCCCTGGCGTCGGGCTCGCAGGGAAGGACGCGCCGACGCGGAGAGAAGAGCCAAGCGGGCAGCTCGGGCTCTTCGATGCGCCCTCCATGCCCGAGATCGTCGAGCTCATCCTCGTGCCGGCGACCGGGGAGGGGAAAAGGCGTAAGGCGGATGAGGTGCGGGCGATCGAGGCGGAGGCGGTGGGGAGGCGCGCGCGGGAGCTTCATGACATCGGCGTCGCATGGAAGGACATGGCCGTGCTGCTCGCCGGCTGGGGCGATCTGGAGACGTACGAGGCGGCGTTGCGGCGGCACGGCGCGCCCACGTACGCGCTGCGCACCGAGGGCTTCTATTCGCGCCGCGAGGTGGTCGATCTCATCCTCGCGTTGGAGACGACGCGGGATCCGCGGGAGGACCGGGCGCTCTTCGGGTTTCTGCGCAGTCCGTTCGTTGGTGTCGCGGACGAGACGCTGCTGCGCATCGCGCGCGCTGCGTTCCGGCCGTACTGGGATTTCTTTGCGTCGCGACGTGCGGTGTTGGCGGAGCTCGTGCCGGATGCGCAGGAGCGCGCGCTGCTCGAGCGCGGGCTCGACGTGCTGCGCAGGTACGCGGGGCTGCGGGACCGCCTGCCGATCGCGCGGCTGCTCGAGGAGCTGCTGCTCGAGACCGGCTACCTCGCGCATCTCGCGCTCCTGGGCGAGGACGGGAAGCAGCCGCTCGCGAACGTGCGGCAGTTCCTGCGCATGGCCGCGAAGTTCGAGGAGGGCGGCGTCGGTGACTTCCTGCGCGTGGTCAATGCAGCGCGCGCGCGCGAGGACCGGGTGGGCGACGCGCGCCTGTACGGTCAGACGGAAGACGTCGTCCTCATCACCTCGATCCACAGCGCGAAGGGGCTCGAGTGGAAGGTCGTGTTCTGGTGCGACCTGGTGCGCGGCGCGGTCGCGGACAAGGCGAAGCTGCTGGTCGGGCGGGAGCGCATGGTGCTCGGCGATCCGGAGCTGCACGCAAGGGACCAGAGCGCGGCGTGGCAGGCGGTGGCGCGCGAGCTCGAGGACGCGGCGGCCGCCGAGCGCAAGCGGCTCTGGTACGTGGCCGCGACGCGCGCGCAGGACCGGTTGATCCTGAGCGGGATCCCGCTGGGCGATGGCAAGCGGTACGGCGCGGAGGAGGCGCTGTGCGGCGTGTTGCCGGATCTGGCCGCGGCGGCGGGCGCGGGCTCGCTGGAATACGCCGGCCACGACGGTAGCACCTATCGCGCGCGCGTTACTGTGGCGCCTGTGGTGGAGCCGACCGTTGAAGACACCGGCCCAGGGCCGGTCTCTGAGGTGTCCACGCTCCCGCCGCCGCTCGCGCCCATCGCCGTGCCCGCCGGCCGGCGCCGCCGCTCGGCCACCGAGCTGCTCGCGTATTCCCGCTGCGCGGCGCGGCACTGGTTCAAGTACGTGGTCGGGTTGCGCGAGCCGCCGATGCCGCGCTCGGGCCCCGAGTACGAGTCGGCGCTCGTGCGCGGCCTCATCATCCACGACGTGCTCGAGCACCTGGCCGAGGAAGAGGAGCTGGATCACCTGCTCGAGGACGCGATCGGGCGGTGGGCGGACGATGCGCCCGCGCCCGAGCAGCCGCGGGGCAGCCGCTACCGGAAGGCGCTGCGCAAGGAGATCGAGGCGGTGAGCGGCCACGCCGACTACCGCGCGCTGGCGGGCCGGCCCGAGGCGCACCGCGAGCTGGACTTCCTCTATATCGACGACGACGGCGCCGCCTACGCCGCCGGTGCGATCGACCTGGCCGCCCCCATCGAGGACGGTCTCGCGCTGCTGGACGTGAAGGCCACCAAATGCAGCGCGGCCGAGACGGCCGAGCGAGCAAGCGCGTACCGGCCGCAACAGGACGTGTACGTGACGGCGGCCGCCGGGATCGCGGGGCTGCCAGTCACGCGCTTCGCCTTCCATTTCTCGCGGCCGAACGTGCAGGTCGGAGCCGAGCTGGACGCCCCGTCGCGCGCGGCCGCGCGGGCGCGCTTCGACGAGCTCGTGGCCGCGGTCGGCACTGGCCGTCCGGAGCTGACGCGCTATC
>JACQPS010000082.1 GCA_016207445.1 Gemmatimonadota bacterium
AGGTCCGCGAACAGCCCGAAGAACTGTTGATCGCGGGGGATGATGCGGTTGAACACGTGCCCTCTCTGTTGCGGCTCGCATGAGGATGCCGGTCATGTCAGCCCTTGTAAAGGGCCGGCGCTACGCCTCCGGCTCCCAGCCGCCGCCCTGCCCTGCCCCGCCGGTGCCCGCCAGCCGCCGCGCGAGGAAGTAGAAGGCGAGCAGCCCCAGCCCGGCGCTGACGAACACGACGCCGTAGGGCGCGGGGTGCTGCGCGCCGAACCCCAGGTACTGGATCAGGATCAGGCCGAGGCCGATGCTGACGGGTGAGCCACGTGGTCTTCCGGCTGGTGCCGGACGCGGCGGACCGCGAGGAGGTGTGCCAGGACGTGTTCCTGAAGGTGCACCGCGGCCTGGCCGGCTTCGGCTTCCAGGCGAAGCTTTCCACCTGCATCGCGCGCATCGCCTATCACACCGCGCTCGGCTTCCGGGAGAAGAAACGGCTCCCGCTCGCGCAGGGTTTCGACGACGACGTCGCCCACGGCGTGCCTGGCTTCGACGCGCCGGCCGGCTGCGTCACGCCCGTCGAGGAGCTCGAGGCCGCGGCGCTGCGCCGCCTGGCGCCGCCGCCGCCCCCGAGCTCAGCCGCCCGCCGGTGCCGGCACCGCGCCGAGCTGCTGCAGCATCCCGAGGAAGTCCGCCTGGTTCCAGCGCTCCACGCACTTCCCGCCCGCGAAGCGCAGGATGGTCATCCCGGTGACCTCGACGGACTTCCCCGTCGGCGGGATCCCCTGGAACTCGCCGTGCTGCGTGCCGCGAACCGTGAAGCGGCTCAAGATCCGGTCGCCGTGGGCGAGCACCTCGTCGAAGCCGAGCTGGTTGCCGGGAAACGCCGCCATGAACGCCTGGTAAAAAGCGCGGACGCTCGCCTTCCCGGGCGGTATGCCGGGCGGACCGTGGACCGTGCAGGACTCGTCGTACAGCTCCAGGTAGCCCTCGAGGTTTCCCAGGTTCCACTGCTCCCGGGCGCGCTCCAGCACCGCCAGGTTCTTCGCTTCCTCCGCCGGGTCGGGCACGACGCCGAGCTGCTGCAGCAGCGTGGCGGCGTTCTGGTAGTTGCGGATCGCGGCCAGCCTGCCGTTGCGCACCTCCCACACCTCGCACACCGGGTAGCCGGCAACGCGGCCCGTGGGCGGCACCTCCCCGGCGGGCGCGGCCAGCGGGCCGGTGTGCGTGCCCGTCCAGGTGAACTCGTTCACCACGCCCTGATCGGTGGCGACCTGGTTCGTCACCTGGATGCGGATGTCGGGGAACGCGCTACGGAAACCCTGCATGAATGCGCGAAACCCCTCGCGACCACGGAACGTTTGGCCGAACGGGATGAAGCTGATCTCGACGTCGTCCGTGGCGAGCTGGAGCGCGGCGTCGAGGTCGTTGCGGTTGAAGGCGTCATAAATGGCGTGGGCGAGCTCGGCGTTGTGGCGTGCCGACATGGGGCCCTCCTCGGCAGGGGTGACACGACCTGGATCGACGGAGCAGCCTACCCGCGACGCTCTACGCCGGGCAGGTCCGTCGCGGACTCTTGGCGAGGAAGCGAAGCGAAGATAGGGCCGCCGCCGCGGCGGCGGCAACCAGCCGTGGCGGAGATCACGGGGGCTGCGGTTTATCGCGATCCCAGCGTGCCTGGGCTGCTTTGCGGCCGATCTCTCGCCGACGCTCGGGCGTGAGCGCCTCGGCCCGAGCACGGCCGCCTTTCAGCCCTCCAAGCCGTCCGAGCGCAACCGCATGTGGGCTCTTGGCAGGGATCCCGGCACGCAGCACCGCGACCCGCTCCGTCGGCGCGCGGCAACTCGAGCACGGCGGTCCGATTTCGTCGGTCAGCGTCGGCTCCAACAGCTCCCACTCCACATCGCAGACGAGGCAGCGCCGCCGCACCAGGCTCAGCATCCGGGATTCGCTCTGCATCGCGCGGCTCCTTGATCCAGAGACCCATGCTGTTTGACCGCTCAGGCACATGCAAGACGCTGGCCGACACTGGCCCGCTCGCGTGCTTGAGCGCTTAAGTATTCTGGCATGGCATGTGCACCTGCGCCAGGAAAACGGCCAGCGAGCAGCTCATGCCCGTGCTCTCACGACCCGGCGAACCAGGGAGGAGCGGCGGGCAGCGATACCGTTGCAGCAGACCTCCGGGAGGGTTGCGCCATGTCGGGAAAGGATCGCCTGTCTGCAGGACGCGGGGATTTCGCGGAAGTCCTCGAACGAGTGCTCACGAAAGGGCTCGTCTTCGACATCGACGAAAGCGCGGTCGGGCCTTCCAAGGCGGGTGAATCTTTCGCATCATGGTTTCGCCTCTCGGTCGCAGGCGTGGACGTGTTCAAGATCGAGGCCGGGGTCAGATGGCGGCAGCTGCTCGAGAGTGAAGAGGGACAGGAGAAAAAGGAGGGGTAGAATTGCCGAGGCCAGTGTGGTGCACGCCCTTTGAGCGGCGGTGAAATTGCTCGACTACTATAGCATCCTCGGCGTGAACCCGAGCGCGGACCAGCGCGCGATCCGCTCCGCGTTTCGCCGTCTTGCGCGACGCTATCACCCCGACATCGCGGGCAAGCACGCGGTCAGCGGATTCCTCCTGATTCGAGAAGCTTACGAGGTCCTGTCCGATCCGGAGAAACGCCGGCAGTACGATCGCCTGCGGGTCCAGTCGGTGCAGGTCGAGGAATCCGCTCGCAGGCCGGGCTCCGTGCCACAACCCGGCGCGCCGCGCCGGGGGTTCCGACTCGTCGTGCGTTTGTTCGGGATTCGCATCGAGATCGGCGCCGGCGTCGGCTAGGGGCGATCACTCCGCTTCCGCCACCGCGCCGAAGATGGCCGCGGCGTGGTCCTGGTCCACCGCCTGGTCGAGTAGCATGTGCATGAGGGAGCGGCGGATGGAGCGCACGCCCGTGCTGGCGTCCGGGTGCACGACGAAGTTGCCGTGCGTCCAGCGCAGCATGTCTCGCAGCGCGTCCTCGCCGCGCAGCGTCTGTGTCTGCGCGTGGCGCGGGTCGCCGCTGTCGATGTAGACCACGCCCTCGTTGTCCTCGACCTGCACGGTGACGGCGGCGGTGCGCGCGTCGTACTTCATGACCTGGAGCAGCCAGGTGAGCGGGAAGTCCTGGATGTCGCCCTGGAGCGCGTACCAGGTGGCGGGTTTCTGCTCGGCGGCCGGCGCGCCCATGGGCGCGGCGGCGGGCGCGGGCGTGACGCGGGCGGCGCGGCGGAGCAGCGCGCCGAGGGTGGCGCGGAACTCGAGGAATTCGGTGCGGCGTGAGAAGCAGACGTCGGCGCCGGAGGCGAGCAGGTTCACGCGCCGCTCGACGGGATCGGCGTCGACCACCACCACCGGCAGCGACTCGGTGGGCGCGCTGGTGCGCAGCTCGCGCAGGGACTGGGCGAGGATGTCGTCCCTCAGCTCGCCGGCCAGGATCAAGCCGTCCACGGGCGCGAGCTTGATGCGCTCGCGCGCGCCGTCCAGGTCGGGCTGCACCTCGGCGAGGAAGCCGTGCGAGCAGAGCTTGGCGGCGAGCACGGTTGCGCGCGCCTCGTCCGGGTGCACCACGATGACGTAGTGGCGCAGCCCGAAGCCGAAGAACTCCTGCTCCCTCCCCGACAGCACGCCCAGCAGCGCGTCCACGACCGCGGGATCGTACTTCCTCCCGGACTCCTGCTTCATCTCCTCGACCGCGACCGCGATGCGGCGCGGCAGCCGGTACGGCCGCGGCTGGATCATGGCCGCGAGCGAGTCGGCCACGGCCAGGATGCGCGCGGACAGCGGGATCGCCTCGCCCGCGAGGCCGTCCGGGTAGCCGGTGCCGTCCCAGTTCTCGTGGTGGTGGCGGATGAGCAGGCGGACGGCGTCCGGGATGTCGATGCCCTCGAGCAGCTCGAGCGCGACGTCGACGTGACGCTCGACCTGGCGCTTGGCCTCGGGCGCGAGCTCGACGCTCGCCTTCGGCAGCAGCCGGCCGCCCTGCGCGAGCCGGCCCAGGTCGCGCAGCACCGCGGCGAGGGCGATGCGCCGGATCTCGCCCTCCTCGAGACCCATGCGCCGCGCGACGGCGGTGGCGATCACGCGGGTCAGGCTGCTCGAGCCGCGGAAGTAGGGGTCGCGGTACTCGAGCAGGCCGACGAGCAGGTCCGTGAGCGCGACCGTGATCGCGTCGACGCCGCTGGTGTCGGCGCCGGGCTCCTCGGGCGCCTTGACCAGCGCGAGGTGGCGCGGGAACGGCTTCGCCTTCGGCACCGCGCGCACCTCGACTTCTGGCTTCTTGGGCGCAACGGCCGCACCCGCGCCCTCGGCCCGGCCTTCGAACGCCGCGCGCGCCGCGACGAGCAGCGCGTCCATGGCCGCGCCCGGCTGGGGCGACGCCGGCGGCGCCGGTTCCGGCGGCGACAACGCCTCCGTGGGCGGCGCGGCGGCCGCGCGCACGGTCGGACCGAGCGGCGCGGCCTGCCCCGGCGCCCAGGTCACGAGCGAGCGCAGGGACTGCTGGATGCCGGGCTCGGGCTCGGACAACGGTGTTCGCGCTGGCGCGGGCGCGGGCGGGGGCGCGGCGGGCGTCACCAGCCGGGCGAGGTCGGCGGCGACGTCGCCTACAGTCACCTTCGGGATCGCCGTCGCACCCGCCGGCGGCAGCACGGGGGCCGCGGATGGCTCGGCCGCGAGCGCGGCGAGCCAGGCGGGCCGCGCAGCCTCGGGCACCAGCTCGGGCCGGGCCAGCTTTTCGATCGGCTGGATCGCCTCCGGTGGAGCCGGCTGCGGCGGCGGCTCGACCCCCGTGCCAGCCGAGGCGGCCGTGTCCTCCCACGGGAAGAGCTCCAGCCCGGGGCCGGTCTCGCCTGCGGGCCCGCTGCTCGCCGCCGGTGCGCGGGCCGCGTCCGGCGGTGCAGCGGCGCCCGGAGCTTCCGGCGGGCGCGGCGCCTCCCAGGGCCAGGAGGCTTGCCAATCGTCCGGCGCCGGGCCTGTGGGCGCGGCGGGGCGCGGTGTCGCGGCGGCGGGCGCCGGCGCCCTCGCGGCCGGCTGGACTGGTGCGAGGGTTTCCGCGGCCGGCGGCGTTCCGACGGCCGGCTGCACTGCCGCAGCGGTTTCGGGGACCGGCAATGCTTTCGCGACCGGCGCTTTCTCGGCCGGCGGCTCCTCCTGCTTCTGCGTCGCCGCCGGCTCAGCGGCCGGAGTACCGCCACGCAGGCCGGCGAGCAGCTCGGGACCGACCGCGGCGAAGGGCGTGGGCGGTGCGGCTTGCTCGACCGGCGGCAGGTTCGCCAGGATCGTGGCCCAGTCCTCCTCCCACTCCGGCGACTCGTCGACGGGCGGACGGGGCGGCTCCGACGCGGGCACGATCTCGGGCGCCTTGCCGATGACGAGCGCCGGCCTGGTGCTCGGCTGGTCCAGGTCGCCTGGCTCGGGTGCGGGCTCCGGCAGCGCTTCGCTCTCGGTGCCGCCTGCTGCGCCCTGCCCCCAATCGGCGGGAAGGTCCGAAGACGCTGCGGGCTGCGACGCCGGCTCGGGAGCAGCCGCTGCGGCCGCGGGTTCGCTCGCTTCAGCGAGATCGAAGCCGCGGCCGACATCGAATTGCCCGCCGAGCTCGAGCCCCGCGATCGGCTCCGTTGCGGGCGCCTCCGCCCGCGGCGCAAGAGTCCCCTGCTCCGCCACCGGGATCCCCCGTTCTGCCGCCGCAATCCCCTGCTCCGCCGCCGGTTCTTCGACCGTGGCCGAGGCCGCCAGCACGCTCTCGAGTTTGGTGATCTTGTCGGCCAGACGGGTATCGGCGGGCCGGTCGCGCTGGAGCGCGCGGTACACCTGGAGCGCACGTTCGTACAGTCCCTGGCCGGCGTACAGGTCCGCCATCGTCTCCGTGACGACCTCGTCCTGTAGCTCATTGTCCGGACGGGCCAGCGTCTGGGCGATCGTGGCCGGGCCGGATGCCAGCGTCGTGCCCGTCGCGGTCGCGCCAGCAGCGGCGTCGGCCGGCGCCGCGCCACGCTCCAGCTCGCGCACGATGGCCTCGACGTCCTCCGCCGCGGGATCGATCGCCAGCAGATCCCGATAGTGTCGCAGGGCGTCGCCACGCTGCCCCGCATCACGGGCCAGATCGGCGAGGCCGCGCAGCGCCACCAGGTTGTGCGGGTCGAGCGTCAGGACCTGCCGGAACTCCGTCCCCGCTTCCTCGAGCTTGCCGTCATCCCAGAGCACGCGGGCCAGCACCACGTGCGCGCTGGCATAGTCCGCGTGCCGACGCAGGCCCTGCTCGAGCACCTCGCGGGCGCGCGCCAGCTCCCCGGCACGGCGATAGGCTTCGGCGAGATGGGTGAAAACCCGGCCTTCGGGGTGGGCCGCGTACAGCAGTTCCAACCGTGCGATGGGATCGCGGCTCGGTTCGGGCATCTCCGCTCGCGCTGCGGGACTAGCAGTTTTGTGACCGGCTTCACAAATATGCGGCGCGAACTTTGGGTGTCAACGGAAATTTTTGCGGGGAAAGTGGTTGGATGCGCTACTCGCTGGCTTCTCCCGCACGCTCGCGCAGCGCGTAGCGCCGGGCCGCGCCCTCGCCGATGCGCACCAGCTCGCGCGTGATGCGCGCGGGGCCCAGGTCGACGCGGTTGGTGAGCAGCACCTCGATCGGCTCCGACGCAGCGGGCGCGCAGTGCAGTCGGTCGCCATGCAGCAGCCGGGGTCTGGAGAGGGTGAGCTCCTCGCTGGCCACGTCACCGGCCAGCATGAGGCGGAGCGGGAGGCCGGTCACACCCCCGTGCAGCGGGCGGGTGTGGAAGCGGACGTAGGCGGCCGGGTCGGACTCGTTGCCGGGCCGCACCACGGCCAGGTACTCGAAGCCGAAATGGAAGATGTGGCCGCGCAGGTGGGTGAGCGAGCCCCGTTCCATCATGCCCGCGGCCACATCGATCCGCCGCCGGAAACCGTGCAGGCGCAGCGAGCCGGAGCCGCTGACCAGCGCGGGTTGCCATTGCAGCCCGAGCAGCGCGTAACGAAAGCCCAGCCCCTCGGCACGAGGGGCGTAGACGGTCGCCCGCAGCTCCAGGTGCAGGTCCAGCTCGACGGCGGCGCCCGAAGCGCGCAAGGCGCGACCGTGGTAGGCGATGTTGGCCCGATCCCCGGGCCCGAGCACGATCGTGAGCGGCGAGATGTTGCGCCCGGTCACGAGCAGCCGCTCGCTCCCGCGCTCGCTCCCGCGCTCGCTCCCGCGCTCGCTCCCGCGCTCGCTCCCGGCCACCAGCAGCAGGTCGTCCCACTTGGAGCGAGGGTGGAAGTACGGGTAGTGGCGCGCGTGCGTGCCCGTGACCAGCGCGAGCTCGGAGCCGTCCTCGAGCCGGCCCGCCACCAGCGCGTTCAGGTAGCCTGACCGGTACAGGGGTCCGTAGACGCCGGAGCGGCCGCGCCGCTCCCGCCGCCACACTGCCTCCAGCAGCCCGCCGGCCGCGGCGCGAGACACGCGCCCCAGCTCCCGGGCAGCACCTTCGGCCTGATCCAGGAGGTCGCGAGGTGCGGGCATGCGCCTATTGTCGGGCCGGAAGGTTGGGTCGGCAAGATCATGTGCCCCCCACCGTGCGAGCTCGGACTCGCAACGCGCAGGGACGGACGTTCTCGGGCCAGCTGATTGTCCTCACGCGGAAGCGGATGGCGTCCTCTGCCAGATAATGATCAGCCGGAACCGCAGACTGATCACTATTAGCCCGCAGCAAGCCCCAGCCCATCCTGTCTCGCCCCTTCCCCGTGGGCTGCTGCGCGAGCGCGCTGCGGCAGGGCGGCGCAAAGCAACAGCGGGAGAAGCCAGCGCTGTCACATGAGTCCTCCTGGGCCCGGCAGTCGGCGCAGTACAGAAGGAGCGCCCACGATGCAGCGCGTGCCGGCTCGCCAACTATATCAGGATGATAAACTTCTGATCACGTTAGCTGAGCGGCCGACGGCGTGAGACACGCAAGCCGCGCGTTTAGTAGATGAACACGGGCGTACCGACCTCGGCGAGCTCGTACAGGCGGGCGAGGTCATCGTCGCGCATGCGGATGCAGCCGTGGCTGACGGCGCGGCCGATGGTGGCCTCGTCGGGGGTGCCGTGGATCAGGTAGCCGTCGCCCATGTCGAGCTTGTACGCGCCGAGGGCGTTGGGCACGCGGCGCTGGGCGCTGTGCATGGGCGGCACGAAGATCTTGCCGTCGAAGATGATCTCCTTGCCGGGCGTCCAGGGCCACCAATTGCCGGAGTGGTTGATGCGTCCGACCTGTTCGCCTCGCACCTCGAGGGTGGTGCCGTCGGAGAGCTCGACGCGGTCATCGGGCCCGAGGTGCACGGGCTGGAGGCGGGCGGCGACCGCCTTCTCGTAGTAGTGCCAGTCGGGCACGGTCCAGACGGGGTTCGGCTCTTTTGCCACCACGCGCCGCCGGCCGCGGGGGGTCTCGAAACGGTAGGTCTTGCCCCGGAAATGGAAGACCTGGCCCTTCCCCACGGTGATCGGCCCGCTCACCAGCGTGTCCCCGCCCTCCAGCAGCCAGAGCCAGCGGTCCTGGATCGAGACCAGGATGCGCGACCCTTTGACCCGGCTCGCTTCGCCCAGGATCCGAGCGCCCTTCGCGTCGCGCGGCGGCGCGGGCGCAGCGGGCGGATCCGGCCGGCGCGCGAGCGACGCCGTGAAGTCCCGGTCCCCGGTGCCGACCCCGAGCCAGCCGCAACCGGACGCCGGGAGCGCAAGCACCAGAAGCAACGGGACCACAGACCGGGCGAACGTCACTGCAAAAGATAGCGGCGGCATCTGGCGACCCTCCCCACAACAGCCGTTTCTGGCGCCCGAGTGACTGCAGGGACCAGGCCAGGGGCATGGGTTCGGCGAGCTTGCAAAAGTGGTGAGGACCAGGGCTAACTGGGTCGATGCGTCACTGGCAGGTGAATTCCGAGATCGGGAAGCGCCTTCAAGACGATCCAGCCCTGGAAAAAGGGACTATCGATCCGGTACTGGCCCCGGCCCAGTTGCTCGAGCAGCCCCTCCTCTACGAATCTGGCGGCGGCCTGAGAGGTCGCCGAGCTCGACTTCAGCGCGAAGCGGCGGAGGGTGATCGCGGCGGTCAGCCGTCCGCCCCCGACCGATACCGCCCGCAGCAGGTTCTGCTGGTGCGGGGTCAAGCCTTCCCAGAGCGCACGGATGGGCTCGTCCTCCTCCTGCACGATTTCCAGGAATGCTTGCTGTACGGCTTCGCCGTCCGCAACTCCGGCGGCACACCCGAGGTCAAACGTTTTTCGCGCGAGTTGCACCACGTCACGCGTGCGCGGGCCGGCAAGCGCGGCGGCCGCTGCCCCGGCCCCTCGCGCTGAGACACCGTGCGTCGTCATGCGCTCGTCGATCCAGCTCGCCAGGTGCGCTGCGTCGATAGGACCGAAGGGGAGCAGGTCGAACAGCTTGTAGAACGCCCGGCCCCTCGACAGCATGCGCCGGATCAGGTGCGTGCGCGAGCCGGCCACAATGTAGCTCAGGTGCTTGTGGTGCTGGATCACGCCCCGTAAATGCCATTCCGCTTCCTCGCCGCCAACACGGTGGATCTCCTGGAATTCGTCGAGCACCAGACCCAGCGTTACGCGCCGATCTGCGGCGATCCCCTCGAGCGAGTCCAGCACACGGCCTAGCGTATCGTGCTGCGCCCCCACGGGAGCGTCTCTGAGCCCAAGGTCCAGGCTCAGCGTCGGCGCCTGCGTCGTCGGATCGCTGCCGATCGTCAAGCTCAAGCCGATACGCCTCGCCAGCTCCTGCGCAACGTCTCGCCACCGCCGCCCGAGCGCTTTCGTCGCGCCATCCAGCACGCGGTTCGCCAGATCTACGGGCGACGATGCCGTCGAGAAGTCCGCCAGGCAACCCGCAGCGCGCTCAGCCACCCCGGCCAACGCCACCCGCAATGCGGACGTCTTGCCCATCCGTCGTTCGCCGTACACGAGCAGCTTGCCACCCGGCTCCGTCAAAGCGGCCGAGATCCGCGCCACCTCTGGCTCGCGGTCGGTAAAGTCCGGCGGCTCCACAACCCCATGAATCCGGAACGGGTTTACGGCCATCGCGCAGCCTCTACTCAGGAGCCTCTTACTAAGTACCCGCTTACTAAGTAATAACTAAGTGGGAAGCCGTCAAGAGGGGGCCGGTGGTCGAGCTCGGCGTCTGGAGGCAACAGCTACAGCGCCGCGTCGATGCCCCTCGTCGCGAGGATGCGCTCCAGGGCTTCGCCGATCTTGTTGTTCGGCGTGGAGGCGCCGGCGGTCAGCCCGAGACTCACGGGCCCGTCGGAGAGCCAGTCCGCGACGGTCGTCTCGGGCGCGTCCGCGGCCAGCTCGGGCTTGTGGCGGATGGAGCGGGCTTCGGGGTCGATGCGGTCGGCGTCCGCGATGTGGTAGGTGGTCGTGAACTCGCGGCACAGGTGCGCGAGGTGGTTGGTGTTGGACGAGTTATAGCCGCCGATCACGAGCATGATGTCGGGCGGGTCCTGCATCAGCTTGAGGATTGCGTCCTGCCGCTCCTGGGTGGCCGAGCAGATCGTGTCGAACGAGCGGAAGTGCAGCGGGCTCTCGCTCTCGCCGTAGCGGCGGCCCACGCTCTTGCGCACCTCGGCGGCGATCGCCAGCGACTCGGATGCGAGCATGGTCGTCTGATTGGCGACGCCGAGGCGGACCAGGTCGGTGTCCGGATCGAATCCGGTGGTGGCCTTGTCGCGGAAATGCTCCTGGAACGCCGCGCGGGAAAGCGCGCGCCCGTTCTGCTCGATGTAGTCGCAGACGAGGCGGGCCTCGTCCATGTCGCGCACGATGAGGTAGCGGCCGCCCGTGTGGGGCAGCACCTGAGATGCGGTGGCGCGCGACTCCTCGTGCCAGTACTTGCCGTGGATGAGCGCGCTGAAGCCGTCTTTCGCGTACGACTCGACGCGCTTCCACACGTTGAGCACCGAGCCGCAGGTCGTGTCCACCAGGATGCAGCCGATCTGCTTCAGCCGCTCGAAGTCACCGATCGTGACGCCGAAGGCGGGGAGGATGACGACGTCGTCCCCGGAGAGTCCGTCGAAATCGAAGTGCCCGTCCGGGCCGGGATAGAGGAAGCGAATGCCCAGGTCGCGCATCCGCTGGTTCACGTGCGGGTTATGGATGCTCTCGCCGACCAGGAAGACGCGCCGGTCCGGGAACTTGTACGCCGTCTGGTACGCGTAGTCGACCGCGCGGTCCACGCCGTAGCAGAAGCCGAACTCCTCGGCCAGTCGGACGGTGAGGTCGCCGAACGTGGCGCTGTAGCCGCGGGCGCGGATGGCTTCGACCAGGCGGCTGTGGTACTCGGCGGCCAGGACCGGCTCGATCTCCTTCTTCAGGCCGAAGCCGCGGCGGAAGTAGGTCTGCTCCATAACTCCTGAATCGTACCGGAATTGCGGCGCCGCGGCAAGCCCGCTATGTTTCACGACTTTTCAGGCCCAGGGAAGGCAGAATCAGCTTGGACGCACCCAGCAAGAACTTCTTGAAGCGACTGCTGAACGCGCCGGGCCCGAGCGGCTTCGAGGCGCCGGCGGCGCGCGTGTGGCG
>JACQPS010000083.1 GCA_016207445.1 Gemmatimonadota bacterium
CGTTCTTCTGGACCCAGGTATCGTCGTTCGCGCTGTTCACATCGCCATCGGCGAAGATCAGGATGCTGTCGCCGCTACTGAACGCGTCCGCGAGCTCCCACACGGTGATCTTCTGCTCGTTCTTGTGCGTCGCACAGACGAAGCCGACCTTGCGCGAGGCACGGACGGTGAGCGACTCGGGCGCCATGGCCAGCAGGTCGCCGGACGCGGCGCTGATCTCGCGCAGATCGCCGGCCAGCACGTCGAGCGCGGTGCGCAGCCCCTGCTGCGCGCTGATGATGGCGTTCTGCTGCTGGGCCGACTTCTCCTGGATGATGAGCGTCTGGTAGACGGCCGCGAGCACCATGGCGCCCAGGACGACCACGACCATGAGCTCGGCGAAGGTGAAGCCGGGTCTGTGCGCGTTCATGGGATCAGGGCCTCGAGAGCGTGACCACGAAGGTGTCGCGCACGGCGGTTTGCCACGCGCCGTCGCGGAAGGCCGGGCCCTGGCTGTACAGCCAGACCTCCTTCATGTTGTCGGCCGGCGACTGCACGTCCCACCAGATGGTGAAGCGACCGACGGTCTCGGCGCTGCCCTGCGCCCGAGCAGCGAGGTCGATGTAACCCTGCGGCGTCGAGCCCTGTGTGCGGAGGATCTCGGCCTGGTGCTGGAGCGCCGCGATCCGCTCGGTGCGCACGTCGGCGAGCCGGATCTCGCTGCCGATGTAGCCGGTGGCGGCCGCCATGGCGAGAAGCCCGAAGCTGAGGATCACCATGGCAATGATGATCTCCACGATGGAGAAGCCGCCCCGGGGGCTGGCACTCATATCTTGCTCACCTGTCCCAGCGGCTGGATGCGCGCTTTCGATTTTTGCCCGGACTTCTCGAACTCGACGGTGATGGTACCGGTGAGGCCAGTCGAGCAATTGGTATTGGCGTAGCCGCGGGGCGTGTAGCAGACCACGACCAAGGCGTCGCTCGGGGTATCGACCTCCGCGGTGAAGTCGTCGCGGAACTGCACGATCTCGAGCGTATCGCTGGCGGCGCTGCACGGGGTCACGCAGATCCAGGCCCGATCGGTTTGCGGGTCCAGGCCCAGCTTGACGTTGCGCCCCCGCTCGATCGAGGTGATGCGGGCACGTGCGCCCAGCAGCACGAAGCTGTCGCGCGCGTTGGCGACGGCGCGCTGAAGCTGCACCTGCCCGAACTTGGGGATCGCGATCGCCATGAGCACCGCGCCGATCACGATCACGAACAGCACCTCGATCAGGCTGAAACCCCAACGGTAGGTTCTCATAGAAACTCGGGCCCCGCTGGACACGGAAAACGGCCGCTTCGCCGCGGCGCGGTGGGATGGGCGACGGTCTGCTCGGAGGCCGCCCTCGCCCAACAGAGCCGGCGAGACCGGTCCCCTGCAAGATACGAGTTCCGTGCCGACAATCAATGCCTTGCTCGCCAACCAGTTACATGGTTGAAGCGGAAAGGCGCGGCGCAAAATGTGATGGCCGTGACAATTTTTTTCAGCGCCGTCCGGGTCAAAATACCGGGATCCAGGCCCGACCGGCGGGGCGGAACGGGCGGGAGAGTGCCGGGGATTGGGCCAGGGCTCGCCAGAGAGCACAGGCACTGTAAGAGATGGCGGCCGCGGTGAGGAGCGAAGGGTCGGCACGGCCCGCAGCACGGATGGCGCCGAAGACGCGGGCGGAGTCGGAAGCGATCAGCCGGCCCCGCACGAGCACCGGCCCGTAGAGCTGGACGCCGGGGCCCAGGCGCAGGTCTCCGCCGACGGCCAGGGCGGCTTGCCCCGCGCCGGTGGGCACTTCCAGATCGCCGGGCGCGAAGACGAGAGGAAAAAAGCTTCCGCACGGCGAGCCAGGCTCGATCGGGTCGCCCCAGTTCCCGGGCTCATCCGTTCGGCAGGCGCCATCCCCGGCGGCAGGCCGCAGCGACACGATGCCGGTCTCGATGCGGTCGGCCATGCGTTCGATCAGCTCCCAGGTGAGCGGTCCCAGCCGGTCGAACGCGGCGGCAGCGAGGGCGGAATCGCGGGCGATCGGCGGATCGCCCGCCACGGTGGCGCCTCCGGAAACGCGTACGGCGGCCGGATCCGCGACGAGCAGGCCAGGGCGTGGCACAGCGCCGAAGAGCTCCGCGACGGCTTCGGTCGCCTCGAGCGAGCAAAGGCTGTCCGGCCAGGCGGGCGGTGGTGTGCCGGCGATCAGGCCGTCGACCGTGGCACCCGTCAGCTCGAGGCCGCCGCCGGTGGTGAGCGCGGCCGGGAAATCCGCCAGGATCTCGCGGGGATCCAGCGCGCGCACGAGCAGGCCCACGCCGGCGCGCGCAGCCGCGCGGCCCGTGTCGCCCACCAGCGCTTCGGCGCGCAACAGGAAAAGGCCGGGGGTGAGCCGCTCGACCACGACACTGGAGCGAGCGCCGCTCAGGCCGGGGACCGCGAGGCCCCGGCTTTCTCCCGGTCTCAGGTCCCGGTGATCGGAAGTGCGCCAGGCCGCCAACGCGGCGCGCGCGGCGGATTCCGCGGCGAGGCGCGCCCGCAGCAGCTCCCCGCGCGCGCGTGCGATGCGCAGCTCCTGCGTGCTCAGGAACAGCAGACCGGCCGTCGCCAGCGTGAGCGCGAGCAGAATCAGGAGCGCAATCATCAGGACGACACCCCGCCGCGCCGCCGTCATGGGGCAGGAATGCCTTCCCCGGCCAACCGGTTCAGAAACGGGATGCGCAGACGGAACGCCGCTGGCGCGGTCGTGCGTGTGATGGCAACGACCATGGCCACCGCCGAATCGGGCGGGACGAGCTCGCCCCCGCTGCCCACCGGTTGGAAGCCGGTGCCCAGTGGATCGAACGCATCAGTGGTCAGCGGCTGCCGGCCGGCGGCGCCGCGACGGTAGCGGAGCGCCTGTCCGGCAAGGTGATAGCTTCCGCTCTCGAAGAGCAGCAGCAGCGCGGGGGCCAAGCCCGCGAGGGGGAGGGTCCAGCGTCGCAGCGTCTCGTCCGCGTCGGCCGGGCACAGCACGCCGCCGTTCGCATCGTCCGCGAGCGACAGCGCGCGCCCGAGGGCGTCGCGATCCAGAACCAGCACGGAATCCTTACTCGGCTCCGGATCCCGCGAGCCCCGGTAGCGCACCCAGACCGTATCGGCGCTGCGGGCGCAGATGAGGCTCACGCCCCGGAACGCCCGGAGCGGCAAGGAGTCCCGGGCGACGGCGCCGAGATCCTCGCGCGGCTCCAGCGCCCGCAGCTCGGCGCCGAGCACGACCTCCGCCACGCGCAGAGCTTCGGACGCGGCCACGCGCTCCGCCTGATTGCGGGCCAGACGCTCGGCCGTCTGCACCGCCCCGGCCAGCGCGGCGAGAATCACGCTTGCCAGCGCCAGCGTCACGCTCGTTTCTGCGAGGGAGAAGCCGGCGCGCCGGCACGGAGGCGCAGCGGCGCCGGTGTGGTTGCCGGCCGCACGGGCCGCGCTCATGGCGCAGCGAGCCGCGGCGGCGGCGGGACCTGCCGCGCCGCCAGCGTTTGCCGGCGTGGCCCGGTAGCATCGTGGTATTCCAGCACCAGCTCCAGC
>JACQPS010000091.1 GCA_016207445.1 Gemmatimonadota bacterium
CGTACTCGTGCGCGTACTCGTACACGGAAGTTGGGCTGGGGATGAGGCTGGGGTCGGGGTTGAGGTTGGGAGCCAATGATACCAGGCGTCCCAGACCTGCGGAGCACGGAACATCCCCTCCACTCCGCCAGTAGAACCCACAGCCAAACAGCTTCGGGGAACCGTTCTCGACTTCGGACAGTAACACAAACGCTTCCCCCGGCGTGGCGCCGGGGATGAGCGCGAGGCAGCCCGCGCCGGCCGTCGGAGTCCGGCGCGGGGAGCAGGCCGCGGCGAAATGCGAGTCTCGATGAACTGTCAGGAGTTCCTGGCCCGGTATTCCGAGTACCTGGACGAGCGGCTGGATGCGGGGGAGGCCGCGCGCTGGCGGGCACATCTGGAGGGGTGTCGCTCGTGTGCGCGCTACGACCACGTGGCCCGGCGGGGACTCGCGCTGGTCCGCGAGCTTCCGATCCCCGAGGCCTCTCCCGACCTTGCCCTCCGCCTGCAACAGAGCCTGTTCCGCTTCGATCTCGATGCACCATGGCTGGAAGACCGGACTACCGGCACCGGGGCCGCCGGTTCGCTGGCGATCGCGGCCACGCTGGCGCTCATCGCATGGAGCCCCGTGCTGCGTTCCGGCTGGGTGGACGAGGCGGAACCCCCGCGCGCGGGCACGGCGCCGCTCGCGGAAGCGCCGTCTCGCACAACGGCAGATTTCACCGGCCACCTGGTGGGTTCGCCTTTCTGGCGGAGCGACCAGGGCGCGGTTCTCGTCTCCTCTCCGATCAACCTGCCGCTGCTCGAGCCGCCGCTCCCGGGCCGGCACAGTCCGGTCACGCTCCGGCCGCCGGTCTTCACCCCGGCGTTCTCGAGCGCGACCTCGACTGCGCGGACGGCGCCGGTCGGCCGGCGGGAAGCCAGCGTCGGCCCGCCGCGTTGAGCCGATGCCGCTGCTGAGCCACGAGGCGCTCCTGCGGGCCCTGGCCGAAGGGCGGCGCGGGGGCGCCTTCTTCCTGTACGGCGCGGAAGAGTTCCTGGTGGAAGAGGCGGCGGCGGCGGTCGTGGCAGCGCACCTCGAGCCCACGACGCGGGATTTCAACCTGGATCAGCTCCGGGCGAGTGAAGTGGCGCCGGAGCAGCTGGCCTCCGTTCTCCACACGCCGCCGCTCATGGCCGAGTGGCGCGTCGTGGTGCTGCGCGAGGCGCAGCTGCTGGCGAGTGCGGCCCGGCTGCGCGCCGCCGTGGAGGCCGTCCTCGAACGGCCGGTGCCCGGCCTCGCGCTCGTCCTGATCGCGCACATCCCGGAGCGCTCGCGCGCGCAGTTCTACGAGCGCCTGAAGCGGCAGGCCGTCGCGGTCGAGTACGACACGCTGTCCGCCGGTGACGTGCCGGGCTGGTTGGTGGAGCGCGCCCGCACGGAAGGCGTGGAGCTCGAGCCATCCACGGCGCGCGCGCTCGCCAGTGCGGTCGGCCCGCAGCTCGCGCGGCTGCTGATGGAGCTGCGCAAGTTGCGCGAGTACGTCGGCAGCCGGGGGCGGATCGCGGCGGCCGACGTCGAGGCGGTGGTCGGCCGCGTACCGCAGCAGAACCGGTGGGACTGGTTCGACCTGGTCGGCGCCGGCCGTTTCCGGGAAGCGCGGGCGACGTTGACGGTGCTGCTGGATGCGGGCGAATCGGGCGTCGGGCTGGTTCTGGGACTCGGCACGCATTTCCTGCGGCTCGCCATCGCCGCGACCAGCGGGCAGAAAGCCCTGGAGGCGGAGCTGCCCGCACATCAGCGCTGGCTGGCCGCCCGCATCGCGCAGCAGGCGCGGCGGTGGACGCCGCTCGCGCTGGACGCGGCGCTCGATGACCTGCTGCGCGCGGATCGGTTGCTCAAGTCGGCATCGCTCACGGAGGAACAGATCCTGGACGAGTTGCTCCTCCGGCTGGAGGGGCGCACGGAGGCGGCGGCGTGATGCGGAGGACCGGGCTGGTGCTGCTGCTCGCGCTCGTACTCGCGGGCCGACTGTACGCTCAGGGCGACCCGCTCGATCGCGCCGAAGCGCACGCCCTGGCGGGCCGCTATGATGAGGCGCGCGCGCTGCTCGAGCGCTGGTGGGAGACCGCCGCGGCAGAGCCGCAGCAGGTGGAGGCGCGCGTGCGTGCGCGTGCGCTCTGGCTGCGTGCGCGGCTGGCGCGCGATGCCGCCGCGGCCGAACAGGACTTCCTTGCGCTCGTGCTCGGATACCCCACCGCACCCGAGGCGCCGGAAGCGCTCTTGCGGCTCGGCCAGGGGCTGCTCGCCGCGGGCGACACCGAGCGCGCCCTGAGCTACCTCGAACGCCTCGCCACCGACTACCCCGCGACGCCGCACCGCGCCGTGGGCTTGCTCTGGCTCGCGCGCGCCCAGCGCGCGGCTGGCCGCGTTCCCCTCGCCTGCGCCACGGCCTCCGATGGCGCGGCTGGCGGTGGGGAACCCGCGCTACTCTCGTTGCTCAAGGCGGAGCAGGCTGCGACTTGCGGCGTGTCGGTGCCGGCGAAGGCGGCCGGCCCCTCCACCGGCGCCGCGCGCCCGGCCGGAGAGTCGCTGACGGGGACCGGCGACTTCGGCGTGCAGGTCGGCGCGTTCCGCGAGCCGGCCGGCGCACGGCAGACGGCGTCGGAGCTCCGGCGCGCCGGCTTCGACGCGCGGCTCGTCCACGTTCCCGCCAACGACCTGCTGCGTGTTCGCGTCGGTCGGTTCCGCGCCCCGGGCGACGCGGCCGCGCTGGCGCACCGGCTACGCGATGCCGGCTTCGGCGCCATCGTCGTCGACGATGTGGCGCAGGAACGGCCGGGCTCCTAAGTTCTCCAGTTCCAGCAGACAACTTGCGCGCGCCCCGGCGCCGGGGACGAACCTTCGCGGTCCGGAGCCAACGTGGGAGCCCTTCGTATCCTGATCGCCGAAGACGAACCCTTGAGCGCCATGGCGCTGCAGTCCCAGCTCGAGGCGCTCGGCCACGAGGTGGTAGGCCGAGCGGGCACCGGCCGCGAGGCCGTCGAGCTGGCGCGCCAGCACACGCTCGATCTCGCCATCCTCGACATCCGCATGCCCGTGATGAACGGCATCGATGCGGCCCGCGAGATCTTCCGCACCACGCCCATCCCGATCATCCTGCTCAGCGGCTACAGCGACCCCGAGTACATCGCGGCCGCGACCGTGGGGCCCGTCTTCCAGTACCTGGTGAAGCCCGTCTCGCTCGAAGACCTCGGACCGGCCATCAGCGTCGCCCGCAAGCGCTTCGACGAGTGGCGCCAGTTCCGGGGGGAAGCCGCGGCCCTCGAGCAGAAGCTCGAAGATCGCAAGGTCATCGAACGCGCCAAGGGCATCCTCATGGAGGCGCGCGGCCTGTCCGAGAACGACGCCTACCGCACTCTCCAGCGGGAGAGCCAGAACCGCCATCAGTCCATGGTCGAGATCGCCCGCACGATTCTCATGGCCGAGGACCTGCTCCGCGACCATCCCGGGACCTGACCGCGGCGACGCCTTCCTTGTGAGAAACACGGGCGCCGACTACTCTTGTGCCGGCATGGTCGCACCCTACGCGCCGCCGCGTCAGCTCTACAACGCCTGGGTCGAGGATCAGATCGAGGAGTTCAAGGCGAGCCTCACCCGCGAGGAGCTGCTTCAGCTCGCCGATCAGGCGGTGCACGACCTCTTTGCCGACGACGACGGCCAGTACCCTCTCACCGAGATCCTCCTGCGCGACGCCGTCGACGCGCTCGTCTTCCGCCAGCTCCAGCTCCCCAGCTATCGCCGGTGGCTGCGTTCGTGTCAGATCGACACGGGCCAGCGACCTCGCGCGGGTACAACGCGGCGCCGGCGGGCGGCGGGAGGAGGGACGTAACTCCTCGTAGTCGATTCGGTTACAGCCTGCGAGCGTGTTCCCACCCTTCTGGTACGCGCCCTGCCTTTTCCCGCTCGGACGCAGACCCGCCCATGCATTCGCAGGCGAGGAGCTCTTGATGCCCAGCAAGAAATCGGCGCCGAAGCCGCGGCAGCGTGACCTTCACCCTCCGGGGATCGTGATCCGCAAGCGCCCCGAGCCGCTGACCCGCCCGGTGATCGCGGCGTTCATCTGGGGTGGCAAGGTGCGGCCGGTGCCCACGCTGCCCTTCGGTCGCTGGAAGCCGTCGACGGCCTGAGGCACCGGGTAGGCCCGGCCGCGGGCGAGGTCGCCCGCGGCGCAGGGAAGTCTCAGGGAGTCGCGAAAAAGCGCGCGAACTGATTCGCGCGCTTTTTTGCGCGTGCCGGTTGGGTTGCGGCGAGCCGCGCAGTCCGGATCCGGTTCGCGCGGTCGGCCGCGCGCGGGCTAGGGCTGCGTCGCGGGCGGCGGCGTCTGCTCCATCGGCGGCGGCGGTGCGTCGTCGCTGAATGCGAGCAGCGCGATCTTCCACTCGTCGTTCACCTTCTTCCAGACGAGCGCATACTTTCCGACCGCGTCCATCTGACTGCCGTCGGGCATGGCCATCTTGTACTTGTTGACACCGTACTGGTAGGCGACGTCGCCGCTGGCCGCGACCTGCAGCTGATCGACCGTGCTGGTGATATCCGAGACGCCCATGCCGAAGAACTGGTTGTACAGGTCGCGCATGGCGGCCTGGCCGTGAACGGCCGGCATGTTCGCGGGCTCGACGTGCGCGTCCTCGGCGTAGAAGCTGACCGCCTTCTCCACATCCTTGGCGTTTTCGGCGACCATGATCGTGTCGTTCAGCGCGCGCAGCGTGGCTTCCTCGGCGGCGACATCCACCTTGGGCGCACACGAGAGCAGCCCGAGCGACAGCACGGCAACGGCGGCAGTGGCACCGCGGTTCATGTTGTCCTCCCGCAACAAGGGTGAATTCAAACGGCCTCCGACAGCGATGCGAAATTGAAGTCGCGCACCTTGAGCGGTGGCACGACGATGGCGGCGCCGATGTCGCCGGATTCCGAAGCACTGACGCGGGTCGCGCGTCCGATCAACTCGATGTTGCGCAGCATCTGAATCGGAGACTCGTTGAAGCGGAAGTTGTAGAGGGGTCGGGTCACCCGGCCGTTCTCGACCAGGAAGGTGCCATCGCGGGTGAGGCCGGTGAACAGGAGCGTGCGCGGATCCAGCGAGCGAATGTACCAGAAACGCGTCACCACGATGCCGCGCTCGGTGGACGCGATCATCTGGTCGAGCGAGCTGTCCCCGCCGGCCATGCGCACCCCCGTGGGGGAGCCCGTGGGCGCGGTCCCCTGCTTCTGGGCCCAGAAGCGGTCATAGACCAGGTTCTTCAGCATGCCGTTTTCCACCCAGACGATGCGGCGGAGCGGCAGCCCCGAGCCGTCGAAGGGAGAGGTGAGCAGCTCGGGGTCCGCGGGATCGCTCCACATCGTGACGCGCGCGTCCGCGATCTGCTCGCCGATCCGGTTGCCACCGCCGGGCCGGCTGAAGAAGGAGCGACCTTCGTCGGCCTGTCGGGCGGACAGCGCCTGCCCAAAGAGCGAGAAGCCGACGAGCTGGAGCAGGTTCCCGACCGCGGTCGGCTCCAGGATGACCGTGTAGCGTCCCGGCTCGAGCGGTTGCGGGGCGCGCGCCCGTACCGCCTTGTCCGCGGCGGTGCGCCCGATCCACCCGGCGTCGATGCGGCGCCAGTCGTTGTGCGCGCCGCCCGCCCAGCCGCTCCCGGTGCCGTTCGGGGTACGGGCGGTGACCGTGTAGTGCACGGCCGTGCGGCGGTGATAGGCGAACAGGCCGGCGGAGTTGGCCAGGGCGGTCGACCCGGCCACCTGGATCAGGTAGCCGGCCGCTTCCGCGCCGCGGTCCGCAGCCACGCGCGTGGCGGACTCCACGGCGCGCGCGCGCACTTCCGGCGTCATACCCGCCGTGGTCTCGAACCAGGCCGGTACCGCCGCGTACTGCTGCGGGCCCAGGGCCGGCATGTGCTCCGGGTCTTCGGGCGCGAGGCGGGCGAGGCGCTCGCTGGTGGCGAGCGCTTCGGCGAGCGCGGCGCCCTCGAGGCTGTTCGTGTTGGCCGAGCCGCTCCGCTTTCCGAACGCGCTCGTGATCGTCACTTCCGTGTCGTAGACGTCGCCCGCGGTCGTGACCTGGTTGAGTGCGAAGCGAGTATTCCCGGCGACGCCGCTCTGCACGCGTACCCGGCACTCGTCCGCGCGCGAGCGCTCCAGGATCCGGCGCGTGAGCTCGCGCGCCTCCTGCTCGCTCAGGTAGCGGACGCTCATGCGCGGCTCCGGCCGGTGTTCAGCACGTTGACATCGCGGAAGCGGGCGGGCACGCAGCCGTGGCTCACCGCATTGCTCTGCCCCGGCTGGCCCTTGCCGTCGAAGAGCGAGCCGCCCAGGAAATAGCCGCGCGGCCCGCCGATCCGGTCGAGCGAGTTCCAGAAGTCGGGCGTGCGGCTCTGGTACGCCACATCCTTGAGCATGCCCGCGAGCTTGCCCTTCTCGATGCGGTAGAAGAGCTGCCCGCCGAACTGGAAGTTGTAGCGCTGCTGATCGATCGAGTAAGAGCCCTCCCCCACGATGTAGATGCCATCGTCGGTGTCGGCGATCAGCTCATCCACGCCGATGTCTTCCTCTCCCGGCAAGAGACTCACGTTGGGCATGCGCTGGAACGGCACCGCCGCCCAGGACTCGGCGTAGGAGCAGCCGTGCGAGCGGCGTACGCCCGTGAGCTGCTCGATCCACGCGACCTGGTCGCGCGTGGTCTGGTAATCCACGAAGATGCCGTTCTTCACTAGCAGCCACTGGTCCGCGGGCACGCCATCGTGGTCCCAGCCGGTCGTGGCCAGTGCGCGCTCCTGCGTGCGGTCCGCCTGGATGTTCATGAGCTCGGGGCCGTAGCGGAACTTGCCGAGCACCTGCTCGGGCGGCGCAAGGAAGCTGGTGCCGGCGTAATTGGCTTCGTAGCCCAGCGCGCGGTCCAGCTCCGTGGGGTGGCCGATCGATTCGTGGATGGTCAGCCAGAGGTGAGAGGGGTGGAGCACGAGCGTGTAGCGCCGGGGCTCGACCGGCCGCGCCGCCAGCTTGGCCACGGCTTCCTCCGCCCAGCGCGGCGCATTCTCCACCAGCTTCGCTTCCGTGACGTGCTCGTAGCCGGCGGCGACGGGGGCGATCTCGACGGATTCGCGGCTCTGGAAATCGGAGAAGTCGTCTGTGACTGCCGTGACGTTCAGTGACGGCTGCACGCGATAGAGCGTCTGCCGGATGAAGGATCCATCGGTCGAGGCGAACGTCGTCTCCTCACGGTGGAAGAAGAGCGAGGAGTTGACGAAGCGCGCGCCCTTCACGGCGAGCGCTGCTTCGTTCGCCTGGAGCAGCAGGCCGACCTTGTCCTCGATCGGCACCTCGAACGGATCGACCCGGATCGGCGTTTCCCACACGGCGTCGGGAAATGCCTGGACCGGCGCCAGCACGACCGGCCGCCGCTGCAGCCGGCGGTTCGCCCTGGCCTGCTCGACCGCCTGCCGCGCCGCGCGAGCCACTTCATCCGGGGTCAGCTCGCGCGTGGCCGCGAAGCCCCAGCTCCCCTGGCGCAGCACGCGAATGCCGATGCCGACCGTCTCGGACGAGGAGATGTTCTGGACCCGCCGTTCGCGTGTGGACACGCTCTGCGACCGCACGCGGCTGAGTCGCGCATCGGCGTAGCTGGCACCCGCGCGCCGGGCCGCGTCGATGGCCGCCAGGACGAGGTCCCGCACCTCGGCTCGTCGACGGGGGCGCGGGAGCGTCATGACCCGGCCCAGCGCATCCGGAGCCAGCAAGCCGAGCGCGCTCGCGCTGGAGCCGCGCCTCAGGAACTCACGACGATCCATGCTGGTGGGTTCCACGGAGGTTCGAGCGAACCGGGAGGCGCCAAGGTAGAGCGGGATCGCGGCGGCGCGCAACCTGCGATTGCCACGGGAACCGGAACGGGAACGGGAAGAGGAACGGGAGCAGGTGGCCGGGCGCTGTACAGGTCGGGAGGACGCGGTGGTGCGGGCGGGCATCATAAGCGGGGCGGCGCTTCTGCTCGGTGCGTGTGTACCCACGCGTGTCGTCGATTACGCTGCGGTGCCCGTCCCTGTGGACTCGACGGCGGCGTGCACGTCCGCGCATCCAGATTCCCCTATTGAGACCGATGGCGCGGCGCCAGACGCGCCGGCGCTGGAGGCGGTGCGTCCGGGCTTCCGCATCGCGGTGGGGGCGCCGTCCGTGTTTCCTTATTCCTACGAGTTGGGAGGGCGGAAGCGGCAGCTCGGCCACTACCAGTTGTTCACGCGGGTGCTCGTCGAGAATACCGGCGCCGAGCCGCTCGAGGTGCTCTGGCTGCGCGCGCGTTTGGAAGATGCCGACGGCACGCGGCATCGGCTGATGGACAGCGGCTTCCTGGCCGCGCTGCGCGC
>JACQPS010000092.1 GCA_016207445.1 Gemmatimonadota bacterium
GGTCGCGGTAGCTCACGTGCGCCCGCCCTTCCGCAGGTACATGCCCGAAAAGACGAGCATGAGCGTGTACGCGATCGTCGAGGCGACGGCGGCGCCGACGATGCCGAGGCGCGGCAGCAGCCACAGGTTCAATGCGACGTTCACCGCCGCGGCGGCGCCCGGCGACAGCACCGTGACGAGCGGCATGCCCGTTCCGGCGAAGTAGTTCATGAGCAGTGTGTTCACGCTCAGCGCGTACACGCCCGGCAGCAACCAGAGGAACGCCGGCACCGCGGGGAGAAAAGCCTCGCCGAAGAGTATCCGGACCACGGGCTCGGCGAGCGCACCGGCCAGCGCGAGCACCGGCAGCATGAGCACCGCGCCGGTGCTGGTCGCGCGCCGTGCGAACGCCCAGCCGCCCGATGGCAGTGCGGACACTGTCGCGAAGAGCACCGTTCCCGCCGCGACCGGAAACATGTAGAGCATCTCGGCCATGCGGGCCGCGATCGAGTAGTGCCCCGCGGCCTCGGCGCCGAGCATGCGCCCGACCATCAACAGGTCGAACTGGAGCACCAGGAACGAGAAGAGCGTGGCCAGGTAGGCGCGGCCGCCGTACCCGCCGGCGGCGCGCCACAGCTCGGCCGCGGGCCGCTCGACGCGGTAGCCGGCGCGGCGCAGCACGAGCAGGAGCACGCCCATCGTACCCACGACGAGCACCGCAAACGAGCTCAGGTAGAGCGTGCGCGCGGTCGCCAGCCCGGCTCCGAACAGCACGACCATGAGCGCGACCGCGGCCGCGTCCTGCGCGAGCTGCGTCAGGTTGTAGAGACGGATCTCGCGCAGCCCGAGCAGGAGGTTCTGCAGCAGCAGCAGCAGGATCCCGAACGGAATCCACGCGACGGCCAGGCCGAGCAGTCCGGTCGAGAGCGGCGAGAGGCCCGGCACGGCCGCGCCGACCAGCCAGAGCCCGAGCGCGAGCGCACCCGCTCCCACCCCGCCGGCGAGCGCGACGCCGAGCAGCGCCGGTAGCCGCGCCGCGTCGCGCGCCACGAAGTAGGCGGACGCCGCGGGCAGCCCCAGGTTGCCGAGCTGCACGCCGACCGCGCCCACGGTGAGCATCAGCGCGAACACGCCGCGCCCCCCGGGCCCGAGCGCGCGGGCCGTCACGATCGCGCCGACGAGCCCGAGCACCAGGAGCGAGGCGCGCGACAGCGCGGTCGCGCCCGCCCGCGTCCAGAACAGCGCGTCCTCGCGCTCGCGCAGCGCGGCGAACCATCGCCCGGTGGCGCCGCCGGGGCGGCGTCGTCCCGGAACGTCCGCGTGGGCCGCCGGCAGCGGCGCCGCGGCGGCGGCGTTCACGACCCGCACGGGCTCAGTCAAGGTAGTTCCGCCACCAGAGCGCGAGGTTGTAAAGCGTCCACACGCGCGTGTCGGGGCGGCCGTTCAGATACACGTCCATGGCTCTCGGCTCGAAGAAGTCCGTCTGCCGCGCGAGCCAGCGGACCTCCGCGCGCACGGACGGCCCCAGCTCCTGGAACAGCCATTCGTGGACGGGCACACCGAAGCCCTGCTTCCTTCGCTGGATCAGCTCCTGCGGCAGCAGCTTCCGCACGGCGTGCTTCAGGATGTACTTCAACTGCCCGTTGCGGAGCTTCATCCGCTCCGGCATCGACATGGCCAGCGCGACGAACTCGTGATCCAGGAACGGGACACGGCACTCGAGCGAGGTCGCCATGCTCATCTTGTCCACGCGCATGAGCAGGAGCTCGGGCAGCCGGAGGTTCAGGTCCACGTACGCCATCCACTCGAGCCACCCCGCCGTCTCCGGCGCGCCCGACTCGAAGCGCTCGCGGATCGGGCGGATCGCATCGTAGGAGGTCAGGCCATCGAAGTGCCGCAGGGCCGCGGGCGAGAGGAGCCTCCGTTTCTCCGCCTCGGTCAGCGACTCCGCCCCGCTCCAGAAGACGGGTTCCCCGCCGATGTTGCGCCGGAGCTGCTCGTACGGCCGGCTGCCGCCCTGGCCGAGCGCGCGCAGCGCGCTCAACCCCAGCCGCTTCGCCGCGCGCGGGACCGGGAGCTCGCCGAGGCGCTGGAGTAGCAGCCGGCGCTTCCACTCCGGGTAGCCGCAGAAGAGCTCGTCACTTCCCTCCCCCACCTGGCACACGATCACGCCCGCCTCGCGCGCGAGCCGCGACACGTAGTAGAGCGGCACGCACACCGGGTCGGCGATCGGCTCGTCCTGCAGGCGCGCGAGCTCGGGCATCACGTCGAGTGCGTCCCGCAACGCCAGGCGCCGCTCGTGGTGGCGCGAGCCGATCAGCCGCGCGACCTGCCGCGCGTACACGAATTCGTTGGCGTAGCTCGGGTAGTCCTGCTCGTAGCCGATCGAGAAGGTCTCGACCGGCGTGGTCGCGTCCTCCGAGAACAGCACGGCGTTCGTGCTCGAGTCGATGCCGCCGGAGAGGAAGACCCCCACCGGCACATCGCTCACCTTGCGCAGACGGACGGACGTGCGCAGCTCGGCGAGCAGTGCGTCCGCGACTTCGTCCTCGGTCGCGCCGTCGAGCGGCCGCACGTGGTCCCACACGTCCCAGTAGCGCTCGACCCGCACGCCGCCATCAGGGGAGACGCGCGCGCGGCAGCCGCCCGGCAACTTGCGGATTCCGGCGAAGAGGGTGGCGGGCGCCGGCGTCGTCAGGAACGTCAGGTAGTGGTACAGCGCCTCTTCATCGAGCGCGCGCGGGACCGACGCGTCCGCGAGCAATGCTTTGATCTCCGAGGCGAAGAGGAGGCGGCCGCCGCGCACCGTGTAGTAGAGCGGCTTGATGCCGATGCGGTCGCGCACGAGCCAGAGCTCGCGCGTGCGCGCGTCCCACAGCCCGAAGGCGAACATGCCGCGAAAACGGTGCACACAATCGATCCCCCATTGCTCGTAGGCGTGGAGGATGACCTCCGTGTCGGAGTGGTCGGTGCGGAACCGGTGGCCGAGCCGCTCCAGCTCCGGGCGCAGCGCGGCGTGGTTGTAGATCTCGCCGTTGTAGACGACGAGGCACGAGCCGTCCTCGTTGGCCATGGGCTGGCTCGCGGCCTGCGACAGATCGATGATCGCGAGCCGCCGGTGGGCGAGGCCGACGCGCCGGTCCGCGGACACCCACAGTCCATCGCCGTCCGGGCCGCGGTGCACCATGGTGTCGCGCATGCGCGCGAGCTCCGCCGGCTCGACCGGGCGGGTCGAGCCGTCGAAGTGATAGGCGCCGGCAATGCCGCACATGCGCTACGCCTCTCCCCGGTGCGCGCCGCGCCCCAGCCCGCTCGTGCGCAGCGCCCGCTCCACCTCGAAGCTCACGCGCGTGGCCTCGAACTGCTGCCAGAGCGGGATGGGCGGCTCGCCGCCGCCCTGGATCGCGCGGGCGAACGCCTCGAGCTCGGCGGCGTGCCCCTTGTCCTGCCGGCGGCTGCGGAAGCGCCTGGGCCGCGCGCCGGTGAGCGTCAGCTCCCGGTAATCGTCCAGGACCGCGACCGTGCCATCCGCGAACGCTTCCAGTCGTTCCTTGGGGAAGCGCCGCGAGCCGAGTGCGCTGTAGACGAGCGTCGCGATGGAGCCATCCTGGAACCGCAACGTGGCGGTGAAGTTGTCGCCGGGCACGTAGTAGCCGGTGCGCGGCCGCACGCTCGCCGCCTGCACCTCCAGCACGGGCGCGTCCACCAGGTACAGGAACAGATCGTACAGGTGGCACGCCTCGCCGATGTTGCGCCCGCCGCCCTCCGCCCCGTGTACCCAGTGGTCCGGCGGGATATAGCCCGCGTTCACGCGGCAGTGGAGCATGACGGGGTTGGTGCGGCCGGCGAGGTGCGCGCGCAGGCGGCGGGCGTGCGGCGAGAAGCGGCGGTTGAAGCCGGTGAGGAGGAGCGGCTGCTCGCCCGCGTCCGTCCCGAAGAATGCCTCGAGCTCCCGCAGCTCCACCTCCTCGAGCGCCAGCGGCTTCTCCACGAACACGTGCTTCCCGGCGCGCAGCGCCTCGAGCGCCATGCGCGCGTGCAGGTGGTGGCGCGTGCAGATCAGGACGGCGTGCACGTCCGGGCGAGTGAGTGCTTCCCGGTAATCGGTCGCGGCGGCCGCCGCGCCGAACTGCTTCGCCGCTTGCTGCGCGTGCACGCCGCTTCGCCCGACGATCAGGCGCAGATCGAAATCGCGGCCGAGGCGCCGCAGGTTGGGAAGGTGCATCTCGCGCGCGAAGGTGCCCGCGCCGACCACGGCCACGCCGATGCGGCCGGGGCGCGGGGCCGTGCCGCGAGCCGTGAAGCCGCCACGTTGCGGGCCGGTCCGCTCCGGCTTCCCTGGATAGGTGAGCAGCACGATCGGCGCGGCGCCCCGGCTCGCGAGCGATGCGTACGCCTGCGGCGCCTGCGTGACCGGGTAGGTGCCACCGATGAGCGGGGCGAGCCGGACTTTCCCCTCCGCGAGCAGCTGGAGGTACTCGCGCATGTTGCGGCCCTCGGTCCAGCGCACGTACCCGATCGGGTAGTCCAGCCCCTCCTGCTCGTAGCGCGGGTCGTAGCGCCCCGGGCCGTACGAGGTGGAGATGCGTAGCTCCAGCTCGTGCGCGTAGAGGTCCTCGCGCCGGAGCCCGAGGCCCACATCGCCCACGACGACCACCCGACCCTTGCGGCGGCAGAGCCGGAACGCGTCCCGGACGACGTCGTCCGAGCGGCTCGCCGCCGTGATCATGACGCCGTCGGCGCCGTAGCCGTCCGTGAGCCGTCGCACGGTCGCGGCCGGGTCTTCGTCTCCCGGCGCAATGGCCGCTTCCATCCCCAGGCTGCGCGCGAGCTCGATCCGGTCGACGCTGAGGTCGCTGCCGATGACGCGGCAGCCGTGCGCCCGCAGCAGTTGCACCGCGAGCTGGCCGATCAGGCCCAGGCCGACGACCACGACCCACTCGCCCAGCGTCGGCTCGAGCCGGCGCACGCCGTGCAGCGCGATCGCGCCCAGTGCCACGGTCGAGGCGTCGGCGTGGCTCACGCCCTCCGGAATCTTCACGATCAGGTTGCGCGGGACGACCACGCATTCCGCGTGCTGCGCGCTGCCCGCGCCCGCGCACGCCACCTCGTCGCCCACGCCCAGATCCGTCACGCCCGCCCCGACCTCCGCCACCACGCCCGCTACGCTGTAGCCGACGGGCGTGTCCTCGGCCACGGCACCGCGGACCGCGTCGACCGCGCCGCGGACGCCACGCTCGCGGGCGAGCCGGAGCAGGTTCTTGATTCGTCCCGGCTCCTGCAGCGCACGCGTCGCCAGCGCAGCGTAGCCGCCCGTGATGCCCGCGCTCTCCGTGCCCGCCGAGATGCACGAGCTGCGCACGCGCACCAGCGCGCCGCCGGCGCCCACGATGGGCGCGGGCACGTCGTCGACGACGATCTGGCCGGAGCGGATCAGGACCTGCTTCATGTGCCTCGTGGATTCAGGGTCACGTCCGGCCGAAGCGGGACGCGCGCAGCAGGCTCAGGAAGAAGGATGCGAACACGATTTCGGCGCCCAGAACCATGAGCGTGAGGGCGAGCATTGCGGGACGTACGGCGAACAGGTTGCCGTGGCCGGCCGCGAGCCACTGCGCGAGGATCCACACATCGATGATGAGGCCCGCGCCGAAGAGCAGCGCGCCCAGCGTGACCCCGCGTTCCAGCGTGTAGTGCAGGTGCAATCGGCGGATCCAGGCATCGCCGAACGCCTCGTCCTGCACGAGCGCGTACGTCCTGGCGTACACGCCCAGCAGCACGAGCTGTAGTCCGAGGATCGCCAGCGCGCCGCCCACGAACAGGAAATGGAAGTCGAGCGTGAGGCCGCCCAGCCGCATCGGCCCGGGGAGCAGCGCGAGCTCGAGGCCGAGTCCGAGCGTGAGCAGGGCGAGTCCCGGCACCAGGAACAGATGCGTCGGGCTCAGCAGCAGCAGCTGGCGCGCGACCCGCCAGCCATCGCCCAGGCTGCGGCGCGCGCGGCCCCGCCGCGGGTGGAAGCTGACGGGCACTTCCACGGAGCGCAGCCCCGCGCGCGCCGCCTCGACCACCATCTCGCTCGCGAACTCGGCGCCGGTCGCGCCCAGACGCAGCTTCGCCAGCGCCTCCCGCGTGAGCGCGCGCATGCCGCAGCGCACATCCGAGACGCGGAAGCGGAAGAAGCGCCGCAGCAGGAAGGTCTGGACCGGCTCGAGCACGTGCCGATGCAGCGCCGTCATGGCGCGGGGGTGGATGTGCCCGTTGCGACGCGTGCCCAGCACGATCTCGTAACCCGCTCGCAGCGGCTCGATGAAGCGGTGCAGCACGGACAGATCGTAGGTGCCGTCTCCATCGACCAGCACGAGGTAGCGGCCGGTCGCCGCCTCGAAGCTGCGCAGACACGCGGCGCCGTAGCCCCGAATCGGCTGGCGCACGACCACGGCACCCGCGCGCTCGGCCGCCTCCCCCGAGCCGTCCGTTGAGCCGTTGTCGCAGACCACGACCTCGCCCGCGTAGCCGTTCTGCGCGAGCGCGGCCCGCGCCGCGCGCACGCAGGCGCCGATCGTTGCTGCCTCGTTGCGGCAGGGGATCAGGATCGAGACCTCGATCATGCCGGCTCCTCGTCGGACGCGGCGACACGGGCACGCGGAGCCGCGGGGCCACGGAGGGGATCCTCCGCGCCTCCGCGTCTCTGCGTGACCGCGTCGGAGACGTCCGGCGGCGGGAACTGCACGGGCCCACGGAGCCGACCCCCCACCTCGACATCGGCCGTGGCGCCGGCGGTCGAAAGCGGCGTGGGACCGTAGGAGGGCGCCTTCGGCGGCAGCAGATTGTACCGCAGGATGTGCCAGAGCGCGGCCAGGCCATCCTTCCAGTTGATCTTCTTCCCCTCGGCGTAGGTGCGGCCGCTGTAGCTGATCGGCACCTCGTAGATGCGGGCACGCGTTTGGGCCAGACGCGCGGTCAGCTCGGGCTCGATGCCGAAGCGCCGGGCGCGCAGCGGCAAGCTCTTCATGAGATCGGCCCGCGCCATCTTGTAGCACGTCTCCATGTCCGTGAGGTTCAGGTCCGTGAGCGTGTTGGAGAGCAGCGTCAGGACCCCGTTGCCCACGCGGTGCCAGAAGTAGAGCACGCGGTGCGGCCCGCCCAGGAACCGGCTGCCGAAGACGGCGTCGGCGCGGCCGTCCAGGATCGGCTCGAGCAGGCGCGGCAGATCGTGCGGATCGTATTCCAGGTCCGCATCCTGGATCACGATCACCTGCCCCGTGGCGCGCTGGATGCCGGTGCGCACGGCCGTCCCCTTCCCCTGGTTGCGGACGTTCGCGACCAGGATGTCGATCCTACCCTCCGCGAGCAGTCGCTCGAGCACCGCACGCGTGTGGTCGGTCGAGCCATCGTCGATGCAGATGATCTCGAGCGGGAGCGGCACGCCCCGCAGCCGCTCGACCGACGCCGCGACCGTGGCCGCCTCGTTGTAGACGGGCATGACCACGCTCAGCCGGATGCTGTGCCAGTGCCAGCTCATGCCTCCACCAGCCCGTAGCGGTTGAGCTTGCGGTAGAGCGTGGACGGGTCGATCCCCAGCACCTCGGCGGCCCGTGCCTTGTTCCCGCCCTCGGCGTGCAGCACCCAGAGAATGTAGGCGCGCTCGATGGTCTCGAGCGTCGGGTTCGCGGCCGCACGCTCCGACACGAGCGGTGGGGAAGGTGGACTGACGATGCGGGACGGAAGCGCGTCCAGCTCGATCACGTCGCTCTCGCTCAGCACGGCCGCCCGCTCGAGTGCGTTCTCCAGCTCGCGCACGTTGCCCGGCCAGTCGTAGCCCTGGAGCACCGGCAGCGCGCCCTCGCACAGCCGCCGCGCTCGGCCGCCGTCGCGCTCGGCCGCGAACCGCTTCAGGAAGTAGTCCGCCAGCAGGGGGATGTCATCGCCGCGCTCGCGCAGCGGCGGCAGGTGCAGCGTGATCACGTTCAGCCGGTAGTAGAGATCGCTGCGGAACGTGCCGCGGCGCATCTCCTGCTCCAGGTCGCGGTTCGTGGCCGCGATCACGCGCACGTCGATCGGGATCGGCTCGGTCGCGCCGACCGGCACCACCTCCCGCTCCTGCAGCGTGCGCAACAGCTTCACCTGCAGCGCGGGCGACATCTCCGCCACCTCGTCCAGGAAGAAGGTGCCGCCGCGCGCCACCACCAGCAGCCCCTGCTTGTCCTTGACCGCGCCGGTGAAGCTGCCCTTGACGTGGCCGAAGAGCTCAGATTCGAGCAGCGTCTCCGGCAACGCACCGCAGTTGACCGAAACGAACGGCCCCGATTCCCGCTCCGACAGGTCGTGGACGTAGCGCGCCACGATCTCCTTGCCCGTCCCGCTCTCACCGGTGATCAGGACCGTCGAGTCGGTGGGCGCCACGGTTTCCGCGAGCTTCAGCACCTCGAGGAACGCGCGGTTGCCGCCCACGGGTCGCAGCGCGCGCGACTGGTCGCGCCGGTGGATCTCGCGCTTCAGCGCCTGATTCTCGCGCTTCAGCTCGCGCGCCTCCGCCGCACGCCGGCACAGCGCCACCAGCTCGTCGTTGCTGAACGGCTTCTGCAGGTAGTAGAACGCACCCTGGTTCACCGCCTGCACGGCGCTCTGCAGCGAGGCTTGCGCGGTCATCAGGATCACGGGGACCTCGGGGTCGCGCTGCCGCACCGCCGTCAGCAGGTCGAGCCCGCTCACGCCCGGCATGCGGATGTCGGTGAGAACGATGTCGGGCGACAGCTCGCCGATCTGCGTCAGCGCGTCGCGCCCGCTCTGCGCCGTGGTCACCTCGAACGCTTCGCCCCGGAGCAGGATCTCCAGCGTGTCTAGGATCCCCCGCTCGTCGTCTACGACCAGGACTTTCGGGCGCATGGCTCAGGACCTCCGCTCCGCTCGCGCAGGAAGGTACATGGTGAACTGCGCGCCCTGCCCCGGCGCGCCGTCCACGAAGATCGCGCCCCGGTGCGCCTCCACCGCGCGGTGCACCAGGGCCAGGCCCAGACCCGTACCACCCTCCCGACGGGTGAAGAACGGGTCGAAGATGCGCGGCACGTCCTCGGCCCGGATGCCGGGGCCGCTGTCGCTCACCGCGATGCGCACCGGCGCCGCCAGCTCGACGCCGGCCGGGAGCTGCCGCTCCTCCACCGCACCCAGCTCGACGCGCACGGCGCCGCCGCCCGCGTGCTGGACCGCATTCAGGACCAGGTTGAAGATGGCGCGGTGGAGCAGGTCTTCGTCGCCCTCGATCACGAGCGGCTCGGCCGGCGGCTCGAATTCGATGCGCGCGCCGGCCCCGCCATCCGGATGCTGGCGCACCAGCGCGATCGCGTGACCGGCCACCGCGCCCAGATCGACCTCGGCGCGCCGCTTCATCTCCACGCGGCTGAACTCGATGAACTCCGAGAGCAGCCGGCTCAGCCGGTCGGACTCGGCCACCACGAGCCGCTGGAGCACACCCTTGTCTTCGCCGCTCAGCCGGCGGCCGCTCAACTGCTCGACGGCGCTCCGGATGGAGGCCAGCGGGTTCTTGATCTCGTGCGCGAGCGACGCCGAGAGCTCCGCCACCGCCTCGAGCCGCTCCGCCCGCCGGTTCAGCTCCTCGACGCGCCTGCCGTCCGTGATGTCCTGAAAGACCGCCGTCACCCACGGGTCGCCCTCCCGCTCCAGCAGCGTCGTGCGCGCCCCCAGGATGCGCTGCCCCTCCGCCGTGGTGGCCACCACCTCGTGCCGCCGCGCCGGCGCGCGCAGCGCCCCGGTCCGCCGGATGATGGTCCCCAGACCCGCAGCACGCCGGTCCAGCTCTTCCAGCACCGGGCGCCCCAGCCACTCCCGCTGGCGCAGGCTGAGCAGCGACTCGGCCGCCGCGTTCACGTACACCAGACGCCCCACCGCATCCACCGTGACCACGCCGGTGTCGATCGTGGCCAGGACATCGCTCGTGTCCAGCCGCAGCTGACGCAGCTCCGATTCGACCGCACCCAGCGCGGTCCCCGCCTGCCGCACCCGGTCGCCCAGGTAGCCCGTCACCAGCGCCAGCACCGCGAAGAGCGCGATCTGGATGAAGACGCTCCCCGGCGGCACCGCCGTGTGCAGCCACACGATGTCCGCGAAATAAAGGATGCTGCAAAGCCCGCCGATCAGGACGCCCCCCGGCAGGGGCAAGAGCAGCGCGCCCGCGGCGATCACCGGGATGTACAGCGGCGCGAAGTCGCTGTCCGCGCCGCCGGTCAGATGCACCACCGACGTGACCAGCAGCGTATCGAACAGCACCTGCGCGTACAGGAAGTTCCGGCCCGGCGTCCGACCCAGCAGCTGCGTGTGCCACACGCTCACCAGCGTCACGCCGATCGAGAGCAGCAGCACCAGCGTGGCCAAGAGCGTCGTCTGCGGCGACGTCAGCGGCCACACCAGCACCGCTCCGCCGAAGATGCCCGCGGCCAGGGTCAGACGGCCGAGATACAGCCAGCGCAACAAGCGCGGCGATGGCACCATCACGCCTGCGAGTGCGTCCGGGGAGCGCCGGCGAGGCGCCGGCGAACGGAGAGAGTGGCACACAAGCTAGCCCCGCCTCTTGCAAGTTGCAAGAGGCGGGGCTTGCAAAGTGCCGGGGCAGGCTGGCAACTGCCGGGCTAACTACCGGGAACTACCGGTCTAACTACCCGGAACTGCCGGGCGAAATGCCGGGGGACAGCCGGGCAAAATGCCGGAAACGGCCGGGCCAACTCCGGTCCGGGCCCGTCGTGGCCGCGGGACACGGCAGGGGAAGGTCGTGGGCCGCGGCGGGACTCTGTCGCCCCCTGGGCGCTGCTAATTCATGCCGCAGTTGCAGGGATTGCCACTGGTTGAGCAGACCGGCGCCGCCTGCTTGCCGCCGGCCCCCACGAGGGCGGGTGCCGAGAGTCGGAGTGCCGTGTCGGTGCCACCGCACCGGGGGCAGGTTTGTTGGCGGAGGCGTTCCTCGAATTTCATGCGGAGCTCGAAGGCCGTGCCGCAGGTCCGGCACGCGTATTCGTAGAGGGGCATGGGATTGGCTCCCGTACTCGGGTTCGTCGAAAATCTAGCCGAAAAATGTCGGCTCAGAGGAGCCGGAGGTCAAGTCCGAGACAAGCCGGGGATCCCCACCAGCCGTCGCCCGGTACTAGAGGGACAATTCCGGTTCTTAGACGGCCGTTCCCGCTTTTTAGACCGGCCGTTCCCGGCCTCCAGACCGGCAGTTCCCGGTACGGGCCTTGCTGCCGTTTAACGGCCTCCTGCCCGCGTCCGTCAAAGGAGGATGCATGGGAATTCGCAGGGCTGCAACGCGCGCGCTGGTTTCCTGCGCGCCCCTTGCGCTCGCGCTCCTCGCGCGGGCGCCCGATGCGCCGGCGCAGTACTTCGGCCGGAACAAGGTGCAGTACCAGGACTTCGACTGGCGGGTGCTCGAGACGGAGCACTTCCGCATCCACTTCTATCCCGAGGAGACGGAGGCGGTCCAGGACGCGGCGCGCATGAGCGAGCGCTGGTACGCGCGGCTCGGCGGCCTGTTCCGGCACCAGTTCCGCGGGCGCAAGCCGCTCATCTTCTACGCCGATCACCCCGACTTCCAGCAGACGAACGTCATCAGCGGACTCATTCCCGAAGCGACGGGCGGCGTGACGGAGGCGCTCAAAAACCGCGTCACCATGCCGCTCACGGGCACGTACCGCGAGAACGACCACGTGCTGGGCCACGAGCTCGTGCACGCGTTCCAGTACGACCTTGCCGGCGGCGCCCAGGGCGGTGGACTCGCCGCGCTGTCCCGGCTCCCGCTCTGGCTGGTCGAAGGCATGGCCGAGTACCTCTCGCTCGGCCGAGAGGATCCGCACACGGCGATGTGGCTCCGCGATGCCGCGCTGCGCGGCGAGCTGCCCACCATCGAGCAGCTCACGCGCGACCCGCGCTTCTTCCCCTACCGCTACGGGCAGGCGCTCTGGGCCTACATCGGCGGGCGTTGGGGCGATGCCGCCGTCACGCAGCTCTTCCGCACCGCGCTGCGCCAGGGGTGGGAGCGCGCACTCGATCTCGTGCTCGGGATGGACGACGAGGCGCTGTCGCGCGAGTGGCTCGCGGCGATCCGCGCCGCCTATTTCCCGGCGGTGGTCGGACGCACGGCGCCCCGCGAGGCAGGGGAGCTCTTGCTCGGGCAGAAGGGGGCCGGCGGCATGAACCTGGGCCCCGTCATCAGCCCGGATGGCCGGCACGTGGCCTTCTTCTCCCGCCGCGAGCTCTTCACGATCGACCTGTACCTGGCGGACGCTCGCACGGGCAAGGTGCTGAAGAAGCTGGCGAGCCCGGCGACCGACGCGCATTTCGACGCGCTCAGCTTCATCAACTCGGCGGGCGCCTGGTCGCCGGACGGCCGCCGCTTTGCCTTCGTCGTTTTCGCGGGGGGCGACAACGAGCTCGCCATCCTGGACGTGGAGCGCCGCCGCGTCGAGAAGCGGGTGCGTGTGCGCGGCGTGGGCGCGGTGTCGACGCCGGCCTGGTCGCCGGACGGGCGGCGACTCGCCTTTTCCGGCTCGTCGGGCGGCATCAGCGACCTGTATCTGCTCGATCTGGAGAAGGAGACGGTGCGGCAGCTCACGCGCGATCGCTTCGCGGACCTGCACCCCGCCTGGTCGCCCGACGGCCGCACGCTGGCCTTCGCCACCGACCGCGGCGGAGACACCGATTTCCAGCGGCTGGTCTACGCACGCCTGGGCATCGGGCTGCTGGACGTGGAGGCGCTCACGATTCGCCTGCTGCGCCCGCTCGGCGACGCCAAGCACGTGAACCCGCAGTTCTCGCCGGATGGCCGCGACCTGTTCTTCGTATCCGATGCCGGGGGGTTCAGCGACGTCTACCGCGTCTCGCTCGGAACGGGCGAGGTCCGGCAGGTCACGCGGCTCGCGACCGGCGTGAGCGGCATCACCTCCCTCTCGCCCGCGCTCTCCATCGCGCAGCAGACCGGTCACATGGTGTTCTCGGTGTTCGAGAACGGCGGCTACAGCGTGTACGCGCTCGGCCCGGAGCGGAGCGCCGGAGAGCCGGTCGCGCCCGCGGCCGCAGAGGTCGCGGCGGCGGGGATCTTGCCGCCCGCCGAGGCGGCCGGCGCCGGCGTCGTCGCCACCTACCTCGCCGATCCCGCCACGGGCCTGCCCGGGGGCGGCTTCGATGCGCACGACTACCGCCCGTCGCTTTCGCTGGATTATGTGGGAGCGCAGGCGGTCGGCGGCGGCATCGCCCTGACCGGGGACCGCTTCGGCAGCGCGCTGGGCGGCGGCATCTCACTCTTCTTCAGCGACATGCTCGGCGACCATGCCGTGGGCGGCGCCGTGCAGGCGAACGGCGGTGTCGAGGATATCGGCGGGCAAGCGTTCTACACCTACCGCGAGCACCGCTGGAACTGGGGCGGCGTGGTCGGGCACCTGCCGTTCCTGACCGGTTTCACGCACATCGGCGTCAACCCCGACGGCTCGCGGCGCATCGAGCAGTTCCGCGACCGCGTGTTCCTGGATCAGGTGATGGGCATCACGCAGTACCCGTTCTCGCTGACCCGCCGCTTCGAGGCCAGCCTGGGTTACACCCGCGTGAGCTTCAACCGCGAGGTCGAGCGGCTCACGGTGATCGGCGGGCAGATCACGGACCGGCAGGAGCAGGAGCTCGACGCCCCGGATGCGCTGAACTTCATCGAGAGCTCCGCGGCGCTGGTCGGCGACAACAGCTTCTTCGGGTTCACCTCTCCCGTCGCGGGCTGGCGCTATCGCTTCGAGGCCTCGCCCGCGTTCGGAACGCTGAC
>JACQPS010000095.1 GCA_016207445.1 Gemmatimonadota bacterium
GGACGACGCAGAGCGGGGGCGGCCTGACCCCCGTCACCACGGACGAAGTGGCCGTTTACGTCATTCCGCTCATGACGGCCCTCAAGTTCTATCCCGCCACGCGTCCTGGCGACCCGCTCGAACCTTACCTGCTTGCTGGCGTCGGCTTCGCCTTCGGTGTGGAGGACTCCGACAGCGGAACCGGCATCGCGCAGGGGTTCGGCTTCAAGGCGGGAAGCGGGCTCGACTGGCGGCTGAGCCCTGCGTTCGCGCTGACGCTGGGCGCGCGCTACCAGTGGCTCAAGTTTTTCGAGGGCGATCCCGGCGGGATGGAAACCTTCAAGGGCTTCGGCTTCGATGCGGGGCTGACGTATCGTTTTCAGTACCAGTAAGTCAGATTTCAGGGGTCAGGGGTCAGGGGTCAGTAGCCCCTTATGGCTCATCCCCTGACCCCTGATCCCTGATCCCTGATCCCTGCAGCACCTCCTCCAGCGCCTCCACCAGCGCCGGATCCTCCGCCGAGATCGGCCCCAGCCTGCGCCAGCGCACGATGCCGGCGCGGTCGATCAGGATCGTGGCCGGCACGCCCTGGATCGCGAAGGCGCTTGCCACTCGCTCGTCGGGGTCACGCCAGATCGCGTAGGTGATCCCGTACTCGTCCAGGAAATCCTCGACCAGATCGTCCGCACCTCTCGCGTCGATGCTCACGCCCACGACGCGCAGCCCGCGCGTGGCGTTGCGCTCGTGCAGCGCCTGGAGCTCCGGCATCTCGCGCCGGCAGGGCGGGCACCAGGTGGCCCACACGTTCAGCAGCACGGCGCTGCCGCGCAGCTCGGCGAGCGAAACCGAGTCGCCCACCAGCGAGAGGGCGCCGTACTCGGGCACGGGCTCACCTACGCCCGCCTCCGCGCCGCCCGCGCCCTCGCAGCCGAGCAGCGCCGGGGCGAGCGCGAGCGCGAGGGCGAGGGCGAGGATCGGCGAACCAGGGCGTCGCATCAGATCGAGCGCACCGGCAGGAGCGCGACGCGCACGCGCGTGGGTTGCCCCGGCTGGGTCCATGCGAGGACGACGTCGTCCCCGCTCCGCACCATGCGCGGGAAGCCGCTCGCCCGCTCCGCGCTCGAGCGGGCCACCGTTCGAGCCGGCGTGCGCTCGCCTTTCGCCGTCACGCGCCGGACCCGGACCTCGGCGCCGTTCTCCACCCGTTCGAGCCAGCTCACGAGCGCCGAGCCGTCCTCGAGCAGGAGCGCCGCCACGCGGCCGGCGGGATCGCCATCGTCGACGCGGATGGGCGCGGCGAAGCGCGCGCCGCCGTCACGCGAGAAGGCGACGCGCACCTGCGCCTTGCCGTCGGGCGCGGTGAACCAGGCCAGGGCGACGCGCCGCGCGGCCGCGTCGATCGCCGGCCCGTTCACCGGGCACGCCGGGATCTTCCAGCCGTCATCATGCACGGGGCGGGGACGAGTCCAGCGTCCGCCCGCCCAGCGGGTGATCCAGATATCCCGGATCTCGTCGTGCGAGCGGTCGCGATACACTACCACCGGTCCGTCGCTGGTGCGGGCGACCGCCGTCTGACAGCAGTCGCACGTGCGCTCGTCGAGCAGCAGCTCGGGTCCCAGCCGGCCGTCGCGGCCGAGCGTTGTATGGCGCAGTGTCATCTCCTCGGTGGCCGCGCCGTGCTCGCCCGCCACGAACCGGCGGCCGTCCAGCCAGACCGCGCCGAGCCCGCCTTGCCAGGGGAAGAGCGTCACGAAGCCGTGCTCGCTCGAGGTGCCATCGCGGTGCGGCATGATCGGCTCGCTCCAGGTCCCGCCGCCATCGCTCGAGAGTGCGATCTTCACGTCGTAGTGATACGTGCCCGGACCGCTGCGCTGGAGCCAGTGCGCGGCCAGCGTGCCGTCGGGCAGCCGGACCAGCGACGGGAAGTCCGCCCAGTTCACGAAGAAGTCGTCGCGCCGAACGATGGTGCGCGTCTCGGACCAGCGCCGCGCGGGCGCGGGCGATGCCGCGCTACGCGCCGGCTCCAGCACCGAGAAGCGGAGCCCGTAGACTTTGCTCCCTTCCTCCGGCTCGAGCCAGCTCAGGTACACCCGCCCGTCGGGAGCGGCGAACAGGTTGGGCTCGCCGCTGCCCGGACCGGCGGGGGACGCGATCTCTTCCGCCGCCGCGAGCGGCGCCACGCCGGACGGCTCCGCATTCGCCTTGAACCGCAGGACCAGGACAAAGCCGATCAGCGCGACCAGTACGCCCCCGGCCGCGGCCATCGCGCGAAAACTCCGCATCACGATCGCCCCCTTTCTGCGCGGCCACGCCCGCTACGGCCGCCCCGGATCGCCGCTCGCCTTCGTGCTCGTGACCGGCTCCATCGTGATCGGCTTCTGGTCCGGGAAGATGGTGAAGCCCGCGGCCTCGACCTGCTTGCGGAACGCCGCCACATCTTCCACGAAGAGCCGGTTCAGATCGGTGAGCGCGACCTCGAGTTGCCGCTCCGCTCGCTCGAGGCCGATCGTTTGCGCGGCCGTGGGCGCATCCCACGAGGACACGAGCGAGAACAGCACCTGCTGGAGGTTTCCCAGCACCGTCTCGTCATCCCGGAAGATCCCCTGCCGGCTGCGCGGCGCGCTGAACTGCTCCGACGCGCCCGCGAGCTTCTTCTTCAGCTCGTCGCCGGCCGCCTTCAGCTCGCGATACGCGCCGTTGCCGCGCGCCTGCTCCAGCACGGTCTCGACCGCCTTCATGGTCGTGCGGATGCGCTCGACCGCCTCGACCGCGGTCTCCTGCCGGCGTCCCGCGCGCATGGTAGCATCGAACTTCTGCTGACGTACGGCCAGGGGAACGTTGTACCGGGGGTCCGGGCGCACCTCCACGGTGCGCGTGACCTCCTGGCCGCCGAACTTCACGCGCATCGTGTACGTCCCCGGCAGCACCTCCGGGCCGCGCGCGCGCCACTCGGAGGGGACGTCGTCGTCGCGCTCCGCGCGCCGGAACGGCTCGCGGCGCAGGTCCCAGGCGACGCGGTTGACGCCCTTCCACGCCGGACCACGCAGCTTGCGGATCACCTTGCCCTGCGCGTCCAGCACCTCGACCTCGGCCCGGGGGCGGTCGGCCTCGGCGCCGCTGGCGCCGCCGCGCCGGCCGCCGAAGGCGCCGCTGCCCGAGGCGACGGCGTCGTCCTCGTCCTCCGCATCGGCGCGCCGCGCTTCACCCTCCGCCAGTGTGTAGGTGAGCAGCGCGCCGTAGCGACGCGTCTGACCCCGGAACATGGCGTCGCCCGGGAAGTGAAAGCCGTCCGTCTGCCGGATCTGGACCTGGTAGCTCGGCGCCGGCTCGAACAGGTGGAGCGGGCTCGCGAGCAGTTGAGGCTCCGCGGCCAGCGCGCGCAGCGGGCGGATGTCGTCCAGAATGAAGGCCGCGCGACCGTGCGTGGCGATGACCAGGTCGTGGTCGCGCGGGTGCACGACCAGCGCCGTGACCGGCACGGTCGGCACGCCGCGCGTCCACTTGAGCCACTTCTTGCCGCCGTCCAGCGTCACGAACAGGCCGAACTCCGTGCCCAGGAAGAGCAGGTTCGGCTGCACCGGGTCTTGCTCGACCACGTGAGCGAAGCCCTGGACGTCCGGCGTGGTCAGGCTGGTCCAGGTGCGGCCGTAGTCCGTGGTCTTGTAGACATACGTCGTCCAGTTGCCGCGGCGGTGATCGTCGAACGTGATGAACGCGGTGGCGGCGTCGTGCTTCGACGCCTCGATGTGCGGCACCCAGCTCCCCGGCGCGACCCCGCGGATGCGCGCGACCAGGTTCGTCCAGGTCTTCCCGCCATCGCGCGTGAGCTGCACGTTGCCATCATCCGTGCCGACCCAGATCACGCCGCGCTCGACCGGGCTCGGCGCAATGGTCATGATCGTCTCGTAGTTCTCCGCGGCCGTCACGTCGCGCGTCAGGCCGCCGCTCTCCGCCTGCTTCTGCTTCTCGGGGTCGTTGGTCGTGAGGTCCGGGCTGATGAGCTCCCAGGATTCGCCGCGGTCGGGGCTGCGGTGCAGGAACTGGCTGCCGTAATAGACCACCTTCGGGTCGAACGGATCGGTCGCGATGCCGGCGTTCCAGTTGAAGCGCAGCTTCACGCCCTCGGGGCCGGCCGGCCGAATGTCCTTGCGCTCGCCGGTCTTCAGGTTGTAGCGCCGCAGGTTGCCGCCCTGCGACATGGCGTAGCCGAAGGTCGCGTCGGCGGGATCGACCAGCACGCCGAAGCCGTCGCCGAAATTGACCTCGGCCCAGTGCCAGTTGCGGACGCCGCCGTTCTCCCAGACGTTGCTCGGACCGCGCCAGGAGCCGTTGTCCTGCATGCCGCCGTACAGGTTGTACGGCAACTCCATATCCACGCTGACATGGTAGAATTGGGCGAGCGGCAGGTTCTCGACGAAGCGCCAGGTGCGACCGTGGTCGCGCGAGATGGCGATGCCGCCGTCGTTGCCGTCCACCATGAGATCGCCGTGCGCCGGATGGATCCAGAGCGCGTGATGGTCGGAGTGGATGCCACGCGCGATCTCGCGGAACGTCTTGCCCGCATCCTCGCTCATGTTCAGACGCGAGGCCAGGCTGTAGAGGCGGTTCTCGTTGGTCGGGTCGACGCGGATGTCCGCATAATAGAACGGGCGGGACGCGATGTTCGGCGTGTCGTTCACCATGCGCCAGCTCTTGCCGCCGTCGTCCGAGCGGATGAGCGCGCTCTTCTTGGCTTCCACCAGCGCGTAGACCACACTGGGGTTGCTCTTCGCGATGGCGACGCCGATGCGACCGAGCTCGCCCTCCGGCAAACCGTCCTGGCTGGTCAGCTTCGTCCAGCTGGCACCGGCGTCATAGGTGACGTACAGCCCGCTCCCCGGCCCGCCCGACTGGAAGAACCAGGGCCAGCGCCGGTACTCCCACAGGGCGGCGAACAGCTTGTTCGGGTTGCGCGGGTCCATGACCAGGTCGGCCACGCCGGTCTTCTGGTCCACGTACAGCAGCTTCTGCC
>JACQPS010000096.1 GCA_016207445.1 Gemmatimonadota bacterium
GATCTACCCGCTCAACAGCTGCGCCGACGGCAGGCTGATGCTCCTGGCCGCGCTCCCGGGCGCCGCCCTCCAGTACGCCTTCGGCCGCGATGGCGAGGTCGAAGCCGCCGTGCTCGTCGGGTCGATCGCGCTCGAGGCGCTGGGCGCGGCCCTCGCCGGGTCGCTCGTCCGCCGCAGCCGGGCCGAGCGACCGACCTGGTAGCCCTTACCAGCAGTTTTCACCGCCGAGGCGCAGAGAGCGCAAAGCATCGCAGAGAACGGATTTGTATAATTTTCTCACTCCGTTCTTTGCGACCTTTCTCTGCGTCCTTTGCGTCTCTGCGGTTAAGAAACTCTTTCACGGCCCAGCCTCCCGAACTGCCGCCGCGACCTCTCCCGCGAACTTCTGGACGTTCTCCCGGAACATCGCCGCCAGCTTCGCGGCCTGCGCGTCGTAGGCCTGCGGGTCCGGCCAGGTCGCGCGCGGGTCCAGGTCCTCCGACGGCAGGCCGGGCACGCGCTCCGGGATGTCCAGCCCGAAGACCGGGTCGCGCCGCGCCGGTACGCCCTCCAGCTTCCCCTCCAGCACGGCGTGAATGATGGCGCGCGTGTACGCGAGCGACATCCGGTGCCCCACGCCGTAGGCGCCGCCCGTCCACCCCGTGTTCACCAGCCAGCACTCCACGTCGTGCTCGACGATCTTCTGCCCCAGCATGCGCGCGTAGCGCGCGGGCGGCAGCGGCAGGAAAGGCGCGCCGAAGCAGGCGCTGAACGTCGCCTTCGGCTCGGTGACGCCTCGCTCCGTGCCCGCGACTTTCGCGGTGTAGCCCGACAGAAAGTGGTACAGCGTCTGCTCGCGCGTGAGCCGCGCGATCGGAGGCATGACGCCGAACGCGTCCGCCGTCAGGAAGAGTACGTGCCGCGGATGCCCGCCCCGGCCGCCGGGGACCGCCCCCTCGATGAAGGTGAGCGGATAGGACGAGCGCGTATTCTCGGTGATCGCATCGTCGGCGAAGTCGACCTGCCGCGTGACGGGGTCCACCACCACGTTCTCCAGGATCGCGCCGAAGCGCCGGCTCGCGCCGTAGATGAGCGGCTCGCCTTCCGGCGACAGCCGGATCACCTTCGCGTAGTTGCCTCCCTCGAAGTTGAAGACGCCGTCCTCCGACCAGCCGTGCTCGTCGTCGCCGATCAGGTGCCGCGCCGGGTCGGTCGAGAGCGTGGTCTTGCCCGTGCCGGACAGGCCGAAGAAGAGCGCCACGTCCCCCGCATCGCCCTGATTGGCCGAGCAATGCATCGGCAGCACGCCCTGGAGCGGCAGCAGGTAGTTGAGCACGGTGAAGATCGACTTCTTCACCTCGCCCGCGTAGCGCGTCCCGCCGATGAGCACGAGCCGTTCGCCGAAGTGAAGCACGACGAAGGTGCCCGTGCGCGTGCCGTGGACGACCGGGTCCGCGGCGAACTCGGGCGCGTGCAGCACGGTGAAGCCGGGGTCGAAGGCGTCGCGCTCCTCCGCTTTCGGCTCCAGGAACATGTTGTGGACGAAGAGCGAGTGCCACGCGCGCGTATTGATCACGCGCACGCCCAACCGGAAGTTGGGATCGGTGCCCGCCCACACGTCGCGCACGTACAGCGCCTGCCCGTCCAGGTACGCGAGCACGTCCCGGTGCAGCCGCTCGAAGGCGGGCTGCTCGAGCGCAACGTTCACGTTGCCCCACCAGACGTTCGGCGCGCTCGTCGGCTCGCGCACCACGAACTTGTCGTTGGGCGACCGACCGGTATGCGGCGTCGTGAGTGCGACGAAGGCGCCATCGGCGGTCAGAACGCCTTCGCGGTTCCGGAGCGCGTGCTCGCACAGCTCCGCGGGCGAGAGGTTCCAGTGCACGGGCGCGCGCGGGCGGAGCCCGTGGCGGAGCAGGTCTCGAGGCGAAAGGTCGAGGGCCATCAGTTCACAGTTGACAGTCTACAGTTGACCGTTCACAGTCGCTCGTCTTCGAGGAAAGCACCCGGCGTCCAGCACCGAAACCCAGGTGGAGGGGGAGGGATCCTGACAACTGTCAACTGTGAACGGTCAACTCTTTTCGTTCCTGCGCGTCCACCACCGCGATCGCCGCCAGGTTCACGATGTCCGCGGCCTCGCTGCCGCGCTGGAGCACGTGCACGGGGCGGCTCATGCCCAGCAGGATGGGGCCGATCGCCTCGGCGCCGCCGAGTCTCGCCAGCAGCTTGTAGGCCACGTTCGCGGCGTTCAGGTCGGGGAAGATCAGCACGTTGGCCCGCTCCTGCAGTCGGCTGAAGGGGAAGAGCCGCTGCAGGATCTCGGGTACGACCGCCGTGTCCGCCTGCATCTCTCCGTCCAGGATCAGCTCGGGCGCGAGCGCCTTCACGCGCTCGACCGCCCGCTTCACCTTGTCGGCCTCGGGATGCCGGGTCGAGCCGAAGTTGGAGAACGAGAGCATGGCCACGCGCGGCGGGATGCCGAGCCGGTTCACGAACTGCGCGGTCAGCAGCGCGACCTCGGCCAGGATCTCCTCGTCCGGCTGGATGTTGACCGTCGTATCGGCGAAGAACATGAGGTCGTGCGGGAAAATCATCATGTACAGTCCGGCGACGTGCTTCACGTCTCGCGCCGTGCCGATCACCTCGAGCGCGGGCCGGATCGTCTCCGCGTACGAGGCCTCCTGCCCGGCGATCAGCCCATCGACGTCGCCCTGCGCGAGCATCATGCAGCCGTAGTAGATGGGCAGCCGCATGCGCTCGCGCGCCTCCGGCAGCGTCAGGCCCTTGCGCTGCCGGCGGTGGTAGAGCGCGAGCGCGTACCGCTCCAGCCTCGTCTCGTCCGCCCACGGGTCGTGCAGCTCGACCCCCTCGAGATCCACGCCCAGCGAGGCGGCGAGCTGCCGGATGCGGTCCGCGTGGCCGAGCAGCACGGGGCGCGCGATGCCCTCGTCCACGATGTGCGCCGCGGCGCGCACGATGCGCTCGTGATCGCCCTCCGGAAACACGATGCGCCGGGGGTCGCGCGCCGCCTTCAGCATCAGGTCGCGCATGACCTCACGAGCGCGGCCCAGGCGCGCCTCGAGCTGGAGCCGGTACTGCTTGAGGTCCACGCGCGCGCGCGCGACCCCCGTCTGCATGGCCGCCTCCGCGACCGCGGGCGCGACCCAGAGCAGCACGCGCGGGTCGAACGGCTTCGGGATCAGGTAGTCGCGGCCGAAGCGGAAGCTCGCGGCCTCGTAGGCGGCCGACACCTCCTCCGGCACGTCCTCACGTGCGAGCGCCGCCAGCGCGCGGGTCGCGGCCATCTTCATCTCTTCCGTGA
>JACQPS010000089.1 GCA_016207445.1 Gemmatimonadota bacterium
GCCTCGCGCAACTGGTGCAGCCCCGAGACACGCGTGCGCCGGACCAGCTCCTGCCGGTCCACGGACGCGAGCCGGAGCAGCGCCATCGCCTCGCGTCCCAGGTGCGCATAGGCGGCCGCGGCCGTGGCACGCACCCACGCGTCGGACCGATCGGGGAACGCGTGCCGGAGGTGCGCCTCCACGATGGAGCGGCGAATTCCGATCGGCCGGTACCCGATCCGGCCGAGCCACTCGCCGAGCCGACCGGCCGGCCGCTCTCCCAGCACACGCGCGGCCGCGGCCGCGCCGGCGAGCGCCAGGTATTCCAGGCGGTGCCGCAGCGCAGGCCGAGTCACAGGCGCCCGACCAGCTCGCGGTACACCGCCATCGTGCCTTCCACCATTGCCTCCGCCGAGAAGTCGGCGGCGCGGCGGCGGCCGCCCTCGACGAGCGTGCGGCGCAACGCGTCGTCTTCCAGCAGACGTGCGATCGCGCCTGCGAGCGCACCGGGGCTCCCGGACGGGACCAGCAGCCCCGAGGTCTCCGGCTCGATGATCTCGCGCAGCCCGCCGCTGCTGGCGGCGACGGTCGGCATCCCGAGCGCGAGCGCATCCAGCACCGAGGTGCCCAGCCCCTCATGGCGGCTAGGCTGCACGTACAGGTCGAAGCCCGCCATCGCGTCGCGAGGATGCTGCGTCGGACCCGGAAGGTGCACTCGGCCGTTCAGTCCGCGCGCGCGCGCGCGAGCGAGGAGCCGGCGGCGCTCGCGGCCACTGCCGACCAGCACCAGGTGCACGCGTGCATCGTCCAGCCAGGCGACGCCGTCGACCAGCTCCCCATACCCTTTCTCGCGGCTGAGCCCGCCCACCGATCCGACCACGCGCGCGTCCGCGGCCAGACCGAGGCGGGCGCGCCAATCGATCGGCTGGATGCCGGCGATCGGCTCGATGCCGCTGTAGACGACCCGAATGCGCGCCGGGTCGACGCCGCGAGCGAGAAGTCCCGCGCGCACGGCCTGGCTCACGGCGATGTACAGGTCCACCCCGCGCCCGTACTTCAGCCGTGTGAACGGGCTCCACCGCCGGCCGAATGGCGTGCGGCGCGTGACGACCAGGGGCCGCTCGCGCCCGAGCAGCGCCGCCAGCATGGCCGTGGTGTGCGAGCGGGCATCGTGCGCATGGATCAGCTCCGGCCGGATGCGGCGCACCAGCCGCGCGAGCCGGAACACAGCCGCCAGATCCAGGTCACCCAGGGTGCGGAGCGGCGCGACCTCGAGTCCCGCGGCCTGCGCCCGCAATGCCAGCGGCGAGCCGGACGGCGCGGCCAGGAGCGAGCGGATGCCGCGCTCCGACAGCCCGCGCGCGAGCAGCAGCACCTGCCGCTGACCGCCCCGCCAGGCTCGCCCCGCATCCAGGTGCAGCACGGTCAGCGGGCCACCTCCTCGAGGATGCGCCAGACCTCGGCGGCGGCGCGGTCCCAGCGGTAATAGGTTTCGACCGCGCGGCGACCGGCTGCGCCGAAGCAGCGGCGCAGCACGGGATCCTGCACGAGCCGGCGCAGCGCGGCCTCGAGCGCCGCAACATTGCGAGGCGGCACGAGCAGCCCCGTTTCCCCGTCCCGAATCGCTTCGCCCATTCCGCCCGAGGCGGCGGCGATGGTCGGCAGCGCCGCGGCCGCAGCCTCACACAAAACGATCCCGAAGCCCTCGACCTCCTCGCGGGCGCGGTCGTCCCATGCGGCCAGCGCGAAGATGTCGGCCGCAGCGTACAGGCCGGGGAGCTCCGCCTCGTCCACCGGGCCGAGAAAGAACACCCGCTCCGCGATGCCGAGCTCGGCGGCCAGGTCCTCGAGCCTCGTGCGCTCCGGCCCGCCACCCGCCACGACATACGCCAGCGAGGTGTCCTGGTTGGCCACGCCGGCTACCGCCCTCAGCACCAGGTCCACGCCCTTGCGTGGCACCAGCCGCGCTACTGTGAGCACGACCGTACGGCCGTCGAGGCCGAGCCGCGCGCGCCAGGCCGCGCGCGCCGCAGCATCGGGGTGAAACCGCTCGGGGTCCGTTCCTGGATGCACGACGCGGACGCGGCCCGCGTCGTCGAGTCCGAGGGCTTCGAGCACCGCGCGCGCATGGGCCGCCGTACTGTGCGAGCACGCGATGATCGCGTGCGCGCCACCCAGCACGGCCCTCGACGTCCAGCGCCCGATCGGAGATCGCCGCTTCCGCTCCTCCTTGAACAGGTCCTTCCCGTGCACGTAGAGCACGTACGGCACGGCCCGACGCCTGCGCAGCCAGGCCGCGATCGGACCGGTCGGACGGATATTCCCCGCCTGGATCAGCGCATACCGGCCCGTGGCCACACGCCGCTCCGCCCAGCGCGTCCACCGCACTATGCTGGTGAGCAGCTTCGCGTCCTTGAAGGTGAAGGGGAGGCGGTGGACGACGACGCCCGGGGCGAGCTCCTCGCGTGCCGCGCGCAGCACGCGCCGGCCGCGTACGCCCCGCGGCTGCGGTGCCATCACCTCGACACCGCCGGCGGGGAAGCGGCGACACAGCTCGCCGTACAGCCGGGCGATCCCACCCAGGTCCGGCGGGAAATCTCGCGTCAGCAGCAGCGTCTTCACCTCAGGACAGCGCCAGCTTCGCCGCGAGCGCGAGAAAGGCCAGCAGGGTGCCCAGCACCGCCTGGTACTCGCGGCTGACGAGCAGGCTCTTCAGGTCGAAGCGCGTGCGCGGCGCGGCGCTCGCGCGGTACGGCCGCAGCCGCGGCAGGAAGCTCGGCACGCTCTCGGCGTAGTGGCGGTAGTCGTCACCGAACAGGCGCTCCAGCCGCCGCGATTCCGCGCGCATCGTCCAGCCGTACACCGCCAGGAAAAAGAGCAGGAATCCCACGATGATGGCCACCCGGCCGCTCGCCACCGCGAGTCCCAGCCCGATCAAGAACGTGCCGAGATAAAGCGGGTTGCGCGTGTGTGCGTACGGTCCGCCCGTCGTCAGGATCACGTTCTTGCGGATCGTGCCCGCCGCCCACGCACGCAGCAACCCGCCCGTCAGCGCCAGACCGACGCCTGTCAGGATCAGGGGCGCCGATGGGCGGGAGAAGAACAGATACGCCGGCAGCAGCACCCAGGCAGCGCGCAAGCGCAATCGCTTCATCGCCGAGAAGGAGAACCTCATGGCTGCGCAGGGCTAGGCATTTCAGGTTTTAGCGGATTCCGCCACGGTTCACCCGCCAGCAGATTTCGCAGCCGGCGCTCGAACGTGTGGTGCGCCAGCACGAAGGCACGGCCCTGCGCGCGGATGTCCGCGCGGGCGCCATCATCGCCCAGGTAGCGCTCGATCTGAACGGACGCGTCCTCCTCGTCGTCATACCAGCCACAATGTCCTCCGTCGGCGAAGAGCTCCCGCGATCCGGGCGTGGCGTGGCCGAGGTAAAAACCGCCGCAGGCCAGTACCCTGGCCGGCCGGGCCGAGTGGTAACCCCAGACCGGCGTGCGGACCTGGAATTCCGGGTGGATGTCGAGGACGATCTTGGCACTCGCACAGACCCGCGCGAAGTCCCGGCCGTAGACGGCGCCTCCCCCCCAGTTCAGCTCCCGCGCCCATGCGCCCCAACCCTGGCCGAAGACGCGCACGCGGAAACGGCGGGCCAGCCGGCAGAGGAAGGCCGCACGCGTTTCGTCGTATCCCCGGCCGATGAACGCCACGTCGCACTCGAGCTCCGGCAGCGCCCTGGTCGGCCGGTCCAGCGCCGGGTCGGCGGCATTCGGCAGAAAGCATGCGCGGCGAGCGCCGCGCGCTTCCCAGTCGGGCGCCTGCCCGCCCGCCGTGAGAAAGAGCACTTCCGCGTAGCGGGCGCGCTCGACCAGCGCCGGCTCCGGTGGAATGCGCAGGTCACGATACCACATACTCGCACGCACCTCGCGGCAGAGCTGCGCCAGCACGTCCAGGCTGACATCCTCCGGCTTGAACAGGAGTAGCCGGTCGGGACCGAACGCGCGCACGCGCGCGCGCAGCCACGCATGGCCGATGCGCCGGCCCAGCCACCGGTCCAGCTTGCGGTCGTCCACGAGTGCCGCTGTGTGGCCCGCGCGCACGAGCGCACGATAGATGGACGATTCGACCGACGTGGCCCGGGAGCGGCCGATGATCAGGACGCGCATCTGCGATTTAGAGACGTGCACTATACTGTGCTGCCTTCAGAATTCCGAGCCCGAGCCCGAGCCCGAGCCCGCATCAGACACCGACGTGCCGCCGTTCCTGGACGGCGTAGCGAGCGACCGCCCGTTCGACTCGCTCGAGTACGTCATCCACGCCAATGCGCTCCATGCGCCCGTGCTTCGGCTGCCACCGGCTCGGATCGGGCGATTCCCCTGCCTCGGTGTACCGATCGACCCACAGGTCCTCGTACTTGCGGTAGGGTCCGACGCGCCAGGGGTTCGTGTGGCCGTACAGGCCGATGACGGGGACGCCGAGCGCGCGGGCCACGTGCACCGGGCCGGTATCGGGCGCGATGACGAGGCTGCTCCCGTCGATGCGCCAGAGCAGTGCGCGCACGCCGTCGCCCATGGCCAGAACCGGCGTCGTGCGCGCCTGCTGCACGATCTCGCCCGCGATCCGCCGCTCGTGCGCGCTCGCGCCACCCACCAGCATGACCGTGAACCCGAAGTCGTGCTCGAGCGCTTCGATGACGCGCGCGTACCGGCCCGCGAGCCAGTCCTTCTTCGGGTTCGCCGACGCCGGCACCACGGCCGCAATCGGGCGGTCACCGAGTCTCGCGAAGAACTCCGTCTGCTCGCGTCGCTCCTCCTTCGAGAAGGTGATCCGCCACTCGAGCGGCTCGGCCGGCAGGCCCAGCACCTCCAGGAACTCGAGAAAGAGATCCTGCGTGTGGCGCCGCGGCCGCGGCGGAAGCCGGTGGTTCGAGAAGAGCCAGACCCCCTCGCGCGCCCGGCCGCGCTCGAAGCCCAGGCGGTGAGGCGCCCGCGAGAAGACAGTCGGAAAGACGCTCTTGAAGTATACGTTCAGATTCAGCGTCAGATCGAAGCGTTCCTGCCGGAGCGCGCGCCAGAGGTCCTGTACGCCCCGCCATCCCCGCGTCTTTTCGAACACGACCACGCGCTCGATGGCGGGATGATGCCGCAGCAGCCCCGAAGGCATCGGCTCGATCACCCAGGTGATGCGGCGCGCGGGATCGTGCCGCTTGAGCGCGTTCACGAGCGGGAGCCCGTGCACGACATCACCGAGCCCCGTGAGCAGGACGACACACACCCGGTCGGCAGGGTAGCGGAGACTCGGCATGGGCTATTCGGCTGCGCGCGCCGCCGCAGCGGCCACCGGGGCAGGCGCGGCCGGCGCGGCTGCCGCGTCCAGATCCCCGGCCAGCAGCGCCTCCCACTGGTCCAGCATGCGGTCGTACACGAAGCGCTCCGCCACGCGCCGCCGCCCCGCCCGTCCGGCCAGCGCGCGAGCGTGCGGGTCCGCGAGCAGCGAGTGCGC
>JACQPS010000105.1 GCA_016207445.1 Gemmatimonadota bacterium
GTACCTGATCGGGACGATGATCGAGCTGCCGCGCGCGGCGCTCAGCGCGGGCGCGATCGCGCGCGAAGCCGAGTTCTTCTCGTTCGGCACCAACGATCTGACGCAGACCACCTACGGCATCTCGCGCGACGACGCGGGCACCTTCCTGCCACGCTACCTCGAGGACAGGGTGTTCGAGGAGGACCCGTTCCAGGTGCTCGACCGCGAGGGCGTGGGCCGGCTGATCGAGCTGGCGACGCGCGAAGGCCGCGAGGCGCGGGCCGGCCTGAAGGTCGGCGTGTGCGGCGAGCACGGCGGCGAGCCGCACTCGGTCGAGTTCTTCCACGCCATCGGCCTGGACTACGTCTCCTGCTCTCCCTTCCGCGTCCCGGTGGCCCGCCTGGCCGCCGCGCATGCCGCGCTGCGCTTCCCGCGCGCTGCGCGCGCGACAGCGGACCGGCGTGAGGTGGCGAACGGCCCGCTCCTGGCCGTCCCGAGCGCGGAGGCGGCAGCGGCTTCCCCACCTCGCATCACGCAGCCGGCCGACTGAGCGCGCACGTCTGATCCCCACCCGCGCGCGGCCTTGAAAGCCGGTCGCACCCCCCCTAGATTCCTGCCATGGGACGTCGAAATCGCGAGGCTTCTGGTAGTCGGCGAGCGGCCGCGACCCGGCCGCTCGCGTGCATCCTGCCTGCCCTCTTCCTGATCGCCGCGGCGTGTGCGCCCGCGGCGGTCTCGCATCGGCCACCCGCCGGCGCGCCTGCTGCGGGCCCCGCAAGCCCTGAGCGCCCTGTCGCCGCGTCGCCGCGTCGCCGCGCCGCCGCGTCGGAGTCAGCCGTGGAGCTGGTCCTGCTCGGCACGACGGACGTGCACGGCCGCGTCTACCCGTACGACTACTACACGGGGCAACCGACCGATCACGGCCTGACGTTACTGAAGCCGCTGGTGGACAGCATTCGCGCCGCCAACCCCGGACGCGTCTACCTGTTCGATTCCGGGGACCTGCTTCAGGGGACTCTGCTGGCCTACCTGTACGCCCGCGTCCGTAGTCAGGAGCCGAGCCCGATCGTACGCGCCATGAACCTCATGGGGTACAGCGCGAGCGCGATCGGCAATCACGAGTTCAACTACGGGCTGGAGTACCTGGGTCGCGCGGTCGCGCAGGCCGCGTTTCCGCTCGTGACCGCGAACGTCTACCGTCACGGCACGGGCGAGCACGCCTATCGCCCGTATGTCCTGCTGCCGCATCCGGTCGCCGGCGGCGACACCATCCGGCTGGGCGTGACGGGCGTCACACCGCCCGGGGTGCACATCTGGGACCGGCGCCACGTGGAGGGCGTGCTCGATTTCCGCGATGCGGTCGCTTCGCTCCGGCCAGTGGTCGCCGAGATGCGGGCCCGGGGCGCGGATCTCGTGGTCGTGCTCTCGCACGGCGGGTTCGGGCCTACCAGCTACGACACCGTGAGCACGGGCCTCGCGCGCGAGAACGCGGCGCGCGAGATCGCACGGGAGGTTGCGGGCGTCGACGTCGTCTTCCTCGGCCACACGCACCGCGAAATCGCCGATACCACCATCAACGGCGTCCTGCTCACGCAGGCGCGGAACTGGGCGCAGAGCCTGGCGGTCGTGACGGTACGGCTCGAGCGCGAACCGGGGTCCCCACGCGGCGAAGCCGCGTGGGGTAAGGGGGGATCCCCGCGCGGCGGAGCCGCGCGCGAGGGGCAGCCGGGCGCCTGGCGCGTAGCCGCCAAGCGAGCCGCGATCCTGCGGCCGCGCCGGGAGCGCGCGGACACCGCGCTGCTCGATTCGCTGCGCCGGGAGCATGAGCGCGCGGCCGTGTTCGCACGTTCCGTGATCGGCCGCTCGACCGAGGCCATGGACGCGCGCGCGGCGCGCGTGCGCGACACGCCGATCCTCGATTTCGTCAACGAGGTGCAGCGCAGGGTAGCCGGCGCGGACCTCTCCTCGACCGCCGCGTTCCGTCTGGCGGCGCGCATACCGCAAGGCGACGTCACGATCGGTGACATCGGCGGCCTCTACATCTACGACAATCAGCTCCTGGCCGTCCGCATCACGGGGGCACAGCTCCGGGCCTACCTGGAGAAGACAGCCGAGTACTAC
>JACQPS010000106.1 GCA_016207445.1 Gemmatimonadota bacterium
CTTCGATTGCTGTCGAATTCATCGCTGGCCCGTTCGCAAAAAGGACCGCCTCCCGGTGCGGGGCACCGGGAGGCGGTCTTGGGCAACGCGGATGTGCTTCCCGCCGGCGCCTACGGTGCGCCGCCCGGCCGGATGAAATCCGGCCGGCGCGTAAAGCGCACGGCCGTCGTCGGGTCCGGCGTCCGGACCGCGGCGGCATTCAGGGAGTCCCTACGGCTGCGCATCAGGCGTTTCCTCGCAGAAAGGCCCGCCAAGCTAGAGCGCTGGCCGCGCGGTGTCAACGGAGTCGAGCGGGCGAGGCGGGCACGCCTTGCCGGGAGTGGCTAGCGGCGCCCCTGGCCATTCTGTCGCCCCAATCTGCCTCCATTCTTCGAGAAAATCGGAGAAGCGGAGGCCAGGGGTTGAAGCTCCCGAACGCAGATCGCGCGTTCGTCGAACCTGCCAAGCTGCGGGAGTATCTGCTCTCGGCGAGTGGCAGCGGCCGGTCCAAAGCAGCATTTTTCGCGAGCATCGGATTTGCCTCCGACTCCCCGGGAGACCTCGAGCTCCAATTGCTCGCTGTTGCACGTGGAGGTGATGCCGCGCCGCCGGTACCAACTCCGTATGGGGAGAAGTATATTGTAGATGGGGAGGTCGTATCCTCGACCGGGCGGAGAGCATGGATCCGAACAGTCTGGCTCGTCGCGAGCGGTTCTGACCGGCCTCGGCTTATCACCGCCTACCCAAAGAAGAAATGAGGCCCCTCATGATTCCGGAACACGCGAGTGTGGTCCTGACCAGGGACATCCCGGAACACGACCTCGAGCAGGGGGACGTGGGGGTGGTTGTACACCTCTACCCCGGGGGCGCCATATACGAGGTCGAGTTCATGACGGCCGATGGAACCACGATCGCCGTTCTGACGCTCTCCGAGGGCGACATCCGCTTGCCGGATGAGGCGGAGATGCTTCACATCAGGAAACTGCCGGTCCAGGACCCGTCATGAACTTGGGCGGCTCGCGGGGGCGCATCAGCCCACGCCGCTGACTCCTCTTCCTCCTCATCGGTTACCGGGGTGGCGCGTCCTCCGCGCCGGCGCTATCGTTGCCCGGGTTGGCCGCCGCGCCGGCGTCGCCTCTCTCCCGCATGAAGAAAAAGCCCGCGAACACGCCCTTGATGCAGCAGTGGCGCGAGGCGAAGAAGCGCCACCCGGACGCGCTCATCTTCTTCCGCGTCGGCGACTTCTACGAGATGTTCTTCGAGGACGCGGAGGAGGGGGCGCGGCTGCTCGGGCTCACGCTCACCACGCGCAACAACGGCGCGGCCGCGAACGTCCCGCTCGCCGGTGTCCCGGTCAAGGCCAAAGACGAGTACCTGCAGAAGCTCGTGAAGCTGGGCCGGCGGGTGGCCATCTGCGAGCAGCTCGAGGACCCGGCGCTCGCGAAGGGCATCGTGCGCCGCGACGTCACCGAGACCATCACGCCCGGCGCCGTCCTGGCCGACGCACTCCTGGCCGAGCGCAGGAACAACTTCCTGGTCGCGCTCGCCGAAGATCGCGACGGGCACGTCGCGCTGGCCGCGGCGGATGTCTCGACTGGCGAGCTCGTGGGCGCCGTCGTCGCCCCCGAGGACCTGGAGGCCGAGCTCGCGCGCTTCGAGCCGGCCGAGCTGCTGCTGCCGAAGTCACTGGAGCGCCGTCACCTCTCCGGCGCCGACGCTGCCAGCCGCACCACCCGCCCCGACTGGCTCTTCGATCCGCAACTCGCGGCCGAGGAGCTGCGCCGCCGCTTCCGCGTCGCCACGCTCGACGGCTTCGGCTTCCAGGAAGGCGACGATGTCCTGGTCGGCGCGCTCGGCGCCCTCGTCGCCTATCTCGCCGAGGTCCAGCCCGCGGGGCTCGAGCACCTGCGCGCGCCGCGGCTCGAGCACCCGGGTCAGGCCATGGCGCTGGACGAGATGACGCGCCGGAACCTCGAGATCATCGAGCCGCTGCGGCCCGATCTGGCCGCGAAGGCGGACGGCCGCGCGGCCACGCTGCTCGAGGTGATGGACGAGACGCTCACGCCCATGGGCGCGCGCCTGCTGCGGCGCTGGCTGCTGCGCCCGCTCGTGGTGCCGGAGCTGATCTGGCGGCGGCAGGAGGCCGTGGCCGAGCTGGTCGAGCAGGCGCCGCTCCGCCGCAAGCTGCGCAAGGAGCTCGAGCGCATCCGCGACCTGGAGCGCCTCGCGGGCAAGGTGGGCGCGGCCCGCGTGCAGCCGCGCGAGCTGCGCGCGCTCGCCGACTCGCTCGCGCACCTGCCGAAGCTGAAGCAGGTGCTCGCGGCCGAGCGGAGCTGGATCGACGACGTCGCCCCGGAGCCGCTCTTGAAGGAGCTCGCGCGCGCCGACGCGCTCGAGGACGTGCGCGCGTTGCTCGAGCGCGCGCTCGCCGATGATCCGCCCGCCACGCTCGCCGAGGGCGGCATCTTTCGCCCGGGCTACGACGCCGCGCTCGACGAGCTGCGCGATGCCCGTGATGGCGGCCGCAACTTCATCGCGCAGCTCGAGGCGCGCGAGAAGAAGCGGACGGCGATCGCGTCGCTCAAGGTCGGCTACAACCAGGTCTTCGGCTACTACCTCGAGGTCACGCGCGCGAACCTCGGGAAGGTGCCGCAGGACTATCGCCGGCGGCAGACGCTCGCCAACGCGGAGCGCTTCGTCACGCCCGAGCTCGAGGAGTGGGAGGCCAAGGTGCTCGGCGCCGAGGAGAAGATCGTCGAGCTGGAGGCGCGCCTCTTCGCCGAGCTGCGCGCGCGCGTCGCGCAGGAAGTGGCCAGGCTCCAGGCGGCGGCCGATGCGGTGGCCACGCTCGATGTGCTCGCCGCGCTCGCCGAGACGGCCGAGCGCCGCGGCTACGTCCGCCCCAAGGTCCACACGGGCTATCGGCTCGAGATCCAGGGCGGCCGGCACCCGGTGGTCGAGACCATGATGCGCCGCGAGGAGTTCATCCCGAACGACGCCCTGCTCGACGAGGACCGGCGCATCGTCATCCTGACCGGGCCCAACATGGCCGGCAAGAGCACGTTCCTGCGGCAGGTCGGGCTCATCCAGCTGCTCGCGCAGGTCGGCTCGTTCGTGCCGGCGGATGCGGCGCTGCTGCCGGTGTGCGACCGTCTCTTCACGCGCGTGGGCGCCTCCGACAACCTGGTGCGCGGCCAGTCCACCTTCATGGTGGAGATGAACGAGACCGCCGCGATCCTGAACGGCGCGGGCCCGCGCTCGCTCGTGCTGCTCGACGAGATCGGCCGCGGCACCGCGACCTACGATGGCGTGAGCATCGCCTGGGCCGTGACCGAGTTCCTGCATCAGAACATCCGCGCCAAGACCATCTTCGCCACGCATTACCACGAGCTCACGCAGCTCGCCGAGCTGCTGGAAGCGCTCGTCAACTACAACGTGGCGGTGAAGGAGGTCGGGGACGACGTCGTCTTCCTCCGCCGGCTCGAGCCCGGCGGCGCCGACCGCTCCTACGGCATCCAGGTGGCGCGGCTGGCCGGCCTGCCGCCCGAGGTCGTCGCGCGCGCGCGCGACATCCTGCACGAGCTGGAGTCGGCCCACAGCGGCGGTGGTCTCGGGTTGGGACGCGGCGCGCGCGCCGATGCGGCCGCGCCGCGTGCTGCCGCGGCCGGCGCCCCCACCCAGCTCTCCCTGTTCCAGGCCGAATCCCCCGCGCTGGAGCGCCTGCGCCGCGTCCAGGTCGAGCAGCTCACGCCCATGCAGGCGCTGAATTTCCTGGCCGAGCTGAAGGCAATGGCGGAAAGAAGTCCGGAAACGTAACGCCTGACGATGCCACGAGAGCCCCACCCGGGCCGCACGGTGGCGGCGGCCGAGCGGGTGCTGCGCGGCGAGGGCCGCAGGCCACTCCCGGTCCGTCTGCTTCCGTTCCTCGGTCCCGCGTTCGTGGCCTCGGTCGCGTACGTGGATCCGGGGAACTTCGCCACCAACATCCAGGGCGGCGCCGAGTTCGGCTACCTGCTGCTCTGGGTGATCGTCGCGAGCAACCTGATGGCGATGCTGATCCAGGCGCTGTCGGCCAAGCTCGGCATCGCGACGGGGAAGAACCTCGCGGAAGTGTGCCGCGACCAGTTCCCGCGGCCGGTGGTGTGGGCGATGTGGGTGATCTCCGAGCTGGTCGCAATGGCCACCGACCTGGCCGAGTTCCTCGGGGCCGCCGTCGGCTTCTACCTGCTCTTCGGCATTCCCCTCTTTCCCGCCGGCCTCATCACCGCCGTGGTCACGTTCGCGATCCTGCTGCTCCAGCGCTTCGGGTTCCGCCCGGTCGAAGCGGTGATCACCGCGCTCGTGGGCATCATCGCCATCTGCTACCTGGTCGAGACGGTCCTGGAAGCGCCGGACTGGGGCGCCATCGCGCGCAGCGCGGTGACGCCCCGGTTCCGGGGCACGGAGAGCGTCCTGCTGGCGGTCGGCATCCTGGGGGCCACCGTGATGCCGCACGTCATCTTCCTGCACTCGTCGCTCACGCAGCATCGCATTCGCCCGACCAGCCCGCAGGAATCGAGGACGATCTTCCGTTTCGAGGTCGTGGACGTGGTGATCGCGATGGGGCTGGCCGGCGTGATCAACGGCGCCATGCTGATCATGGCGGCCGCGACCTTCCACGCCGCGGGACTCGTCGAGATCGCCTCGATCGAGGAGGCGTACCGCACGCTCCATCCCCTGCTGGGCCCGCTCGCCGGGACGGTCTTCGCCATCTCGCTTCTCGCCTCCGGCATCTCTTCCTCCACGGTCGGGACGATGGCGGGACAGGTGATCATGCAGGGATTCCTGCACTGGCACGTCCCGCTCTGGGTGCGACGGCTGGTGACCATGCTCCCGGCGCTGGTCGTGATCGGCCTCGGGCTGGACCCGACCCGGACCCTGGTCCTCAGCCAGGTCGTTCTCTCCTTCGGCATTCCGTTCGCGCTCATCCCGCTCGTGATGTTCACCCGGAGCCACGATCTCATGGGTGAGCTGGTGAACCGGCGCCGCACGACTGTCGCCGCCGGCGGGATGGCCGCGTTGATCGTGCTGCTCAACCTCTACCTCCTCTTCGCCGTGTTCTTCGGAGGTGGACCATGAGACCGGAGTTCCGACACCTCCTGGTCCCACTCGACGGGTCGCGCCTGGCCGAGGCGGTGCTCCCGTTCGCGCTCGGCCTGGCCGGCCGACTGGGTGCGACCGTCACGCTGTTGCATCTCCTCGAGCGCAAGGCGCCGGAGAAGGTGCACGGGGAGTCGCACCTGACGGGCGCCCCGCAGGCCAGGGCGTACCTGGAGCAGATCGCGGCGCGCTGCCGCGCCGCCGCTGTGGAGGCACGCGTCCACGTGCACGCGCCCCCGGTCCGCGGCGTCGCGGCGGGCGTCGCGGAGCACGCCGCCGAACTGGGCGCCGACCTGATCGCCATCACCACGCACGGCTCGGGCGGGCTGCGGGACCTGATCGTCGGCAGCATCGCGCAGCAGACGCTCGCACGGGGCGCGACGTCGATCCTGCTGGTCCGCCCGACCGCTACCGGGGCGGCGCCGCCGTTCGCGTGCAGGACCCTGGTGGTCGCGCTCGACCCCGCGAGGCACGGAATGGCGCCCCTCGACGCGGCGTGCCTCCTGGCTCGCGCCTTGGCTGCCCATCTCCATCTGCTCACGGTCGTGCCGACGCCGGGAACACTGCCGGCCGAGCGGCGCGCGCAAGCCACGCTCTCCCCGCATGCGGCGGCGGCGGTCCTGGATCTGGAGAGCAGGGATGCGGAGGCGATGTTGCGGGAGGCCGCGGCCTCGCTCGAGGCGGAGGGGCTGAAGGCGAGTACCGAGCTGCGACGGGGCGACCCGCTCTCGGAGGTGATCCAGGCGCTGCGGGAGCGAGCCGCCGATCTGCTCGTCGTGGCCACGCACGGCCACGTCGGGCTCGGCGGCCTGCTGGCGGGCAGCTTCGCGCCGCGCATCACCTCCCAATCCTCCGTTCCCGTGCTACTCGTGCGCATCACATGACCTGCGCGCAGCGGTTGTCCCCCGCCGATCCGTCTGCGATCTTTACCGGGTTTTTGACGGGAATCGCTCACCGCCGACGTCGAATGGAGACGATGCGCCCTTCGCGTAGCACCAGCGCGCTGATCGCGCTGGTCCTCGTGTGCACCTCCGCCGCGCGCGCGCAGGATCCGGCCCGCGAGCCGATCGACTCCACCTGGGTCCGCGCGCATTACACCAAGCGCGAGGTCACCATCAGCGTCCGCGACGGCGTGCGGCTCTTCACCTCGATTTACGAGCCGAGAGACCGAAGCCGCGCCTACCCGATCCTGATACGGCGCACGCCGTACAGCCTGCGGCCGTATGGGCCGGACCGGGTTCCGACATCGCTCGGCCCGCACGACGGCTTCGCGCGCGACGGCTTCATCTTCGTCTACCAGGACGTACGCGGCCGCTGGATGAGCGAGGGCGAGTTCGTGAACGTGCGCCCGCACAGCGCACGCAAGAAAAGCAGGAAGGACATCGACGAGAGCACCGACACCTACGATACGATCGAGTGGCTGCTGAAGAACGTTCGCAACCACAACGGCCGCGTCGGCATGTGGGGCATCTCCTACCCCGGCTTCTACACGTCGGCGGGCATGATCAACGCGCACCCGGCACTGCGGGCCGCCTCGCCGCAGGCGCCCATCGCCGACTGGTTCTTCGACGACTTCTTCCACCACGGCGCCTTCTTCCTGCCCCACGCGTTCGGCTTCTTCCATTTCTTCGGCCAGCCACGCCCGGGTCCGACCACCGAGCCGCCTGCCAACCTCTTCGACTACGGCACGCCGGACGGCTACGAGTTCTACCTGAAGCTGGGACCGCTCCGGAACGTGGATGAGAAGTATTTCCAGGGCCGCGTCGCCTTCTGGAACGAGATCGCGGCGCATCCGAACCGCGATGCGTTCTGGCAGGCGAGAAACATCCTCCCGCATCTGCGAAAGGTCGCGCCCGCGGTCATGACGGTGGGCGGCTGGTTCGATGCCGAGGACCTGTACGGCACGCTCCAGACCTACCGCGCGCTCGAGCGGCAGAACCCGGGCATCTTCAACATCCTGGTGATGGGGCCGTGGTTCCACGGCGGCTGGGCGCGCAGCGACGGCCAGTCGCTCGGCGACGCCTGGTTCCAGGAGAAGACCGCCGTCTTCTACCGCGACAGCATCGAGCTCCCGTTCTTCCGGCACTTCCTGAAGGACGACGCCGACCCGAAGCTGCCGGAGGCCTTCGTCTTCGAGACCGGCGCGAACCGCTGGCGCCGACTCGACACCTGGCCGCCGGCCGAGGTCGTCGAGCTGCAGCTCTACCTGCGCGAGGAAGGGAAGCTCTCGTTCACGCCGCCGCTCCCCGGGGCCACCGACTTCGACGCGTTCGACGAGTACGTCAGCGACCCCACCCGGCCGGTGCCGTTCACCCAGGA
>JACQPS010000098.1 GCA_016207445.1 Gemmatimonadota bacterium
GCACGTAGTGGATGTGTGCGACGATGAAGTAAGTGTCGTGAATGAAGATGTCGACCGGCGTCGCCGCCATGAAGATGCCCGAGAGCCCGCCGATCACGAACATGGCGACGAAGGCGATGCCGTTCAGCGTCGGCGTCGTCAGGTGGATGTCGCCCTTCCACAGCGTGGCCAGCCAGTTGAACGTCTTGATGGCCGAGGGCACGGCAATGACCATGGTAGAGACCATGAAGCTGGTCCCTAGCAGCGGGTTCATGCCGCTCATGAACATGTGGTGGCCCCAGACGAGCCACCCGAGAAACGCGATGGCGATGATGGCCAGCACCATCGCATGGTAGCCGAAGATCGGCTTTCTCGCGCCATTGGCGATCACCTCGGAGGCGAAGCCCATGGCCGGCAGGATCAGGATGTAGACCTCGGGGTGGCCGAAGAACCAGAACAGGTGCTGCCAGAGCAATGGCTGCCCGCCGCGCTCGGGCAGGAAGAAGCTGGTGCCCAGCACCTGGTCGAAGAGCAGCAGAATGAGCGCGCCGGCCAGAATCGGCATGGCCAGCAGGATCAGAATCGAGGTGATGAACAGCGCCCAGGTCGGGAGCGGCAGCCGGAACCAGGTCATGCCGGGCGCGCGCATGTTGATGACGGTCGTGATGTAGTTGACCGCGCCCATGAGCGAGGAGAAGCCGAGCACGATCAGACTGAGGCACCAGAGCTGCTGGCCGGTCGACACGCCACTGTACTCCGGGTTCGCGCTCAAGGGCGCATACCCGGTCCAGCCGGCGCCCGCCGCCCCGCCCTCCACGAAGAAGCTGGTCAGCATCAGGATCCCGGCCGGAAACGCCATCCAGAACGACATCATGTTCAGGCGCGGGAAGGCCATGTCCGGCGCGCCGATCTGGAGCGGGATCAGGTAGTTGGCGAAGACGCCGACCAGCAGCGGCATGATCGCGAAGAAGATCATGAACGTGCCGTGCATGGTCACGAGCGCGTTGTAGAATTCCGGCAACATGATGCCGCCGGGCGCCATCGTCTCCGGCAACAGGTTGCCGAGCGGCAACGGCCGGCCCGGCCAGGCCAGCTGCCAGCGCATGCTCATGGCGAGCAGCCCGCCGATCACGAGGAACAGCAGGCTCATGAACAAGAACTGGATGCCGATGATCTTGTGATCGGTCGAGAAGATGTACTTCCGCAAGAACGGCCGGTCATCGGGCACCAGGTGAGCCGCCGCCTCGTGTGGGATGGCCATCGTGCTCATAGTCGCTTCCTTCCGACGTTGCGCAGGGCAGGGGTCAGGACGCGGCCTCTTCCCGCTGCCGTTCGAACTCCTCGGCCTGCCACCGTTCGAACTCCTCGGGCGTGTGCACGGTGACCGAGCCCTTCATCTTGTAGTGGCCCAGGCCGCACAGCTCGGCGCACCCCAGCACGTACTCGCCGGTCTTCGTCGCCTGAAACCAGACCTGGATCTCCATGCCCGGTACCGCGTCCTGCTTCACGCGGAATTGCGGGAGGAAGAAGGAGTGGATGACATCCTCCGCCGTGAGCGTGACTCGAATCGGCACGCCCACCGGGACATGCAGCTGGTTGCGCTTGATGAAATCGTCGCCCGTATCCAGGCGCCCATCCGACCCGGGGTAGGTGATGTTCCACTCGAACTGTTTGGCCGTGACCTTGAGCGGCACGCCCTCCTCGGGAAAGCGACGCGGGTCCTTGATCTCGAGCCACACGCCCGCGCTCTTGAAGCCGAGGAAGAGCACGATCAGGAACGGAATCACGGTCCAGACGACCTCGGTGCCCAGATGACCGTGAACGTACTCCGCCTTCCGGCCCTCGCGGTGACGGTAGCGAATCACGAGGTAGATGAGCGCGACTTCCACCCCGAGGAAGATCACGCCGGTGATGACGGTGATCAGCCAGAAGATGGAGTCGATCTCGCCGAACGTGGAGACCAGCTCCGGAAGCGACCAGTCCATGAGAATCTCCTAAAGGTGGATCGGCCGGCCCAGCGGCACGACCGCGCCCTCCGCCATCTGCGCCTTGAACGTGAACTGCACGTCCTTGCTCTCGTTCGGCCCGACGGTCACGCTCATCGTCTGGGTGCCATAGCGCTCGTGCCACGCCTCGACGACGTAGGTGCCGGGCGGCAGGTTGCCGATCGAGAACGAGCCGTCGTCGCCGCTGACGGCGTAGTACGGATGATTCAGCACGCCGATGTACGCCTTCATCCAGCCGTGCACGTCGCACTCGACGGGGATCATGACCTCGGGGGTCGTGAAGGTGCGCGTGGATTCCATGTTCGTGGGCTGGCTGATGTTGAAGCCACGGTTCTGGTCCGGCTTCGCGTTGATGTTGTGCAGCAGTCCGTCGCTGTTCTTGATCACCAGCGTCTGGCCCGGCTGGATGCCCAGGACGTGCGGGTTGTAGACGCAGCCGTTCTGGTCGATGGTGACGCGGGCGCTCGGCTTCGGGTACGTGCCGCTCAGCCCTTCTTTGATGTAGACGAAGACGTTCTTGAGCTTGCCATCCTTGACCACCACGTCCTCCGTCACCGCACCACCCATCGCCTGGTGCTTGTCCGCGCAGGTGGGCTCCTCGCTCATGTCGATCTTCTTCGGCGCGGGCGGCGTGCCCTCGAAACTGATCACGCCTTTGACGGTGCCCGCGTCCGCGACCGCCGCCGGCGCGGCTTCCTCGGCCGGGGCCTCGGGGGCGGCTTCTTCCTGCTCGCCGCCACCACCGCCCTTGCAGGCGAAGACGAACAGCGCGACGAACGCCGCCGCGAACGGTGCCCGAGCACTACGCCCTGTGCCCATATGTCCTCCCGCTGAGAATGGTTGCCTAGGCTGCCGCCTCGTGCTGCTGCCGCCGCTGCGCCCGCACGACGACCAGGAGCCCGAGTCCCGCGGTCAACAGCATGGTGGCGACGGGGGCCGTGTAGACCCTGGCGGGCGTTTCCCGCTCGAGGTACAGGAAATACCAGGTGCTGATGGCGCCGCGGGTCCCCTCCTCGGCGTTGGAGCCATCCCACGCGAAGAAAGCGATCGGGATGGCGACGCCGGTCGCGAACTGGAGTTGATCCGTGGGGTCCGCGGTCGCGAGCGGACGGCGAAGCACCAGCCGCCATTCGCCCTGGTCGAACACGGCCTGGCCGGCCAGCGCCTGCCTGCCGGCTTCGGGCTCGATACGGTTCAGGCCACGGGCTGTCGCCTCGACGGCCGCCGCCGGCTGGCTCTGCCAGCGCCAGACGTGGACGGGCTCGCGCGCGTTCCCCATCAGGAAGTAGGGCCGCTCCATTCCGCTCGGAATGCGCCGGGGGAACTGCACCGCGAAGACGTCCGGCAGAAGTCGGGCTTCTGCCGGCGCGCCCTCGCGCGGCTCGACGGTCGCGAGCACGCGCGCCTGCCACTCGAGCCAGGCGGAGTCCGGGCTCTGCGACGGGTCGTGCCACACCAGGCGGAGGGCCAGGTCACGCTCGTTGTGCAGCGCCTCGACCCACACGCCGTCCACGGTGGGCGCGAACCAGCGCGGCTTGACCACGACTTGCCCGACCAGCGGAACATAGAAGCGTTCGGCCGCGGCCCACGCACTGTCATCGGGCGAGGATGGCAGCTCGCCCTCGATTCGGCTCGCGCGGATGACCTCGCGCACCCGTGGCGGCTTCTCCGGCGACAGGCTGTGGGCGTACTGCGCCACGCGCCAGAGCTGCTCATCGGTCAGGAATCCCGCCTCGACCAGATCGCTGAACGAGGGCATGGGCGTGCCGTCCATGCCCGTGCGCAGACGGCGGTAGACGTCCTCCACCGTGCCGCCCCCGTTGAAGGTCCAGTTCTCGCTCAGGTCCGCCGGCCGGATGGGGAAGCCCAGCTCATCGTCCTGCGTGGGCGCGGAGGGCCCATCTCCGCGGCCGGCACGACCATGGCACTTCCAGCACTCGATCTTGTCGTAAAATTCCTTCCCCTCCGCAAGCCCCTCCTCGCTCAGACCCGGCGCCTTGCCGATACGGATCGCATCGGGTGCGGGGCCTTGCGCGAAGAAATGGGAAAAGCCCTTCAGGTAATCGACCAGCGCCTGGCGGTCCGACTTCGACAGTACGGTACGCCACCCCGGCATCGCGGTGCCGGGCATGCCCTCGTCGATCACGCGCAGGAGATCCTCGTCGCGAGGCAGCGCGCCGCTGGGCGTCACGCGGATCTGATAGATGCCTTGCGTGAAATCGCGCGGGCGCGGCAGCATGTACCCGGCCGCGGGACCATCGCCTTTTCCGTCGACGCCGTGGCAGCCGGCGCACCACTTGTCGTAGACCGCCTTGCCCGGCGCCGCCTGCTGGCCGTAGAGGGCTGGGGCCACGGTCAGGGTGAGGGCGAGGAGCGAAAGCGCCGCGTCCCTTCGCTTCACGACTCTCATTCCTCGGCCCCCTCCGCGGCCTCCTCCCACGTGCGCGGCGTCCAGCCGGTCTGCTCGTAGAGGAAGATGATCACGGACCAGATCTCTTCCTCCGTCAGAAACTCCTCCCACGCGGGCATCGCCGAGTTCCAGGGAGTGCCCTCCTTGGGCAGCCCCGGTCCGCCCTTGGCCACGCGCCAGAAGACGAAGCTCTCCGTCAACTGGGGGATCGTGCCGTTGTCGGTGAAGTCGAGCGGCGCCGGGTTGAAGCCATGCGCGTAGTGCCCACGGCCGTTCAGCGGATCGCCGTGGCACGGCAGGCAGTTCTGGTAGTAGACGCGCTTGCCGACCTGGTAATCCTCGGCGATCGAGCCGTCGGCGCGGAGCGGGTTCTCCAGCCTCGCCAGGACTATGGTCTTGCCGCGGAACGTGATCTGGCCGGGCGGCGCCGGGTGGATCGAGCGCAGGCCGAGTGGCGCCTCGACGGAGGGCCGCAGCTGGTCATAGGTGACGAACCCCACGAGCAGCGGGACCGCGACCAGCAGCACCATGCGCAGCGCCCGCTTTCCAGGGTCCACGAGCACGGCGTGCAGCGGCTCCTTGAAGCGGCGCCAGCGCTGCTCGTTGTCGCTCACGTAAACGAGGAGGCCGACCAGCACCGTGAGCATGTACTGGAGCAACACGCTGTTCGGCACCGGGGCGCTCTTCATGCCCAGGAGCGGCGGCAGGTACGCCACGCCGAACTCGAACAGCACGAACGAGCCGACGACGATGATGACCGCCTGCCAGAATGGATGCTTCAGCAGCTCTCTCATTGTGCCATTCAGTCGACAGTCGACAGTTTACAGTTGACAGTATGCTGGCGAGGCCAGCGGTCAGCGCCGCGGTTTACTGTCAACTGTCAACTGTGAACTGTGAACTACTTTCGGCCCACCAAATACCTCACCAGCACCTCCAACTGCGCAGCAGTCAACTGCTGCCCGAAGTTCACGGGCATCGTCCCCGCGACCGCCGCGTAGCCGCTGGCCGTGTCCGCGTTCGGCTCCAGGATCGCGCGCCGCAGGTACTCCGCGTCGGCCCGCCGGCCGACGGCCGTGAGATCCGGGCCGATCACGCCGCCCTCCGTACCCAGCTTGTGGCAAACCAGACACTGGTTGGACCGGAGCAGCTCCAAGGGATCGAGCGACGCCGTCGCCGCGCCTGCCGGCGGAGTCTGCGCCCCGGGGGCGCCTCCCTGCGCCTGCTCGGTTTTCGCGATGTCCTCGCCCGTCACCGTCACCTCGCCGCCGAGACTCTGCAGGTACGCGATGACCGACCAGATCTGCGCCGCCGAGAGGGTGCGCCGCATATCGGGCATGATCGGCTGATAGCCGGAAACGACATAGGCGTTCGGCTCCGTCATGGACTGGTAGAGGTATTCTTTGCACGCCAATCCCTGCACCCGCCTGTCGCAGCGGGCGGCGACGTTGCCCTGACCGGCCTCATCGGTGAGCAGGTCGGGCGCGCGCGTGCCCAGGCCGTGACACGCCGTGCAGCCGCCCGCCCCCTGATACAGCTCCTCGCCCGCAGCCACGAGCTGCTCGGTCGTCACCTGACCGGAGAACGTCAACTCCCCCGGCACCTCGGACTCGAGCTGCGGGATCATGTTGGCGACGAGCGTATAGAGCAGGACCGTCGTCACCACCAGGCCCACGATTTTCAGGTTCGTCGCCCACATAGAACCTGATTTTCAGTCGGCCGGCATCGTCGCGGGCACCGGCGAGGCTGCCGGCGCCGGCGTCGCCTTGGGCAAGAGCGCCGGCTTCTCGATCAGCCCGCCCAGCCAGAACACGAACGCGATCAGGCCCAGGAAGATGAGCACGCACGCGCTGATCATCTGGGCGGCGTAGCCCAGCGCCGGCGTGGCCGCCCACGGGCTGGTGTCGCGCATCACCTCCCAGATGTGCCAGTGCTGGCGGATGCCGCTGCGCGCGAAACCCATGAGCCCCATCAGCCAGGTGAAGGTCACGACCAGCACGAACAGCGCGTACTGCGAGCGCACCGGCATCTGGCCCCAGCGGATCTCGCCGCGGGATTCCGCTCCGCGCAGCACGAGCATATCCAGGATCATCACCGAGATGATCGTCGTCAGCACCGCGAGCACCTGGTAGACGCTGAAGCCGATGCGCACGATGGCGGTGACGTAGTAGCCGTAGATGCCGTAGAAGAGCACGACCGCCGCGGCGGCGAGGAAGATCGCGGCCTGCACCATGCTGCCCGTCCTCGCCCACGCGACCACGGGCCGCTTGTTCGCGCGGCGGTACATGAGATAGGAGAGGAACGTGGTCAGGATCATCAGGTTCACGGCCGTGTTCTTCGCGCTCATCACGCCGAGCACGCCCAGGAACGGGTGGTGCGACCCGCCCATCGCCTCCAGCTCCTCGCGGCTCGCGATCATGGTGTGGGGCGTGGCCCAGACGATCACACCCGTGACCAGCACCAGCAGCAGCCATTTGGTGTAGGGCTGAAAGCGCTCCGCGCCGGGGATCCGCTCCATTCCGACCCACAGGTAGTAGTTGCCCGCGAGGAAGAGCACGCCGATGAGGAAGGCCTGGATGATCCAGAGCCAGCTCATGAAGCCGCCCATCATGGTGATGCCCATCGGCTCGTTGTACTCGTAGACCTCGCGGCCCAGATAGTAGCCCGCGAAGGGCAGAATGATGAGCGCGCTGATGGCGACGAAGTTGCCGACGTACCCCATCCAGTCGTAGTGCGCGCGCTCCTCCTGCGTGCGCGCGGCCAGGAAGCGGTAGGCCGCATACGCCGCAACCACCGACCCACCGAACACCACGTTGGCGATGATCCGATGAATATTGATCGGCATCCAGGTGGCGTTCGCGATCGCGCTCCAGAGCCGGACCGTCTCGGGGGCGGTGTCCGGCGTCACGGCCGTGGGCGGGCTCATCATGTAGCTGAGCCAGCTGTCCGCAATGAACATCACGATCGTGCCCCAGACGTTGAGCAGGATGCCCAGCCACAGGTGGCCCAGCTTGGCGCGACCGGTCTTCCAGTGGTCCCAGCCGTAGTAGTAGAGGTAGAGCGTGAAGGATTCGAGGAAAAAGAGGCCTACGTACACCCACATCGATACTTCGAACACTGCCGAGAGGTGCGCCCAGAAGCGGGGGTACAGCGTGATCAGGAAGAATGTCAGCACCGCGCCCCAGATCGCCGTCGCGCTGTATGCGATCACGAGCAGCCGGATGAACTCCTTGGCCAGCCGATCGTAGCGCTCGTCCTTGCTCCAGATGCCGATCGCCTCCGCGACCACGCCGAAGATCGGCACACCCAGCACGAACGCCGCGAACATCAGGTGCACCTCCGCGGCGATCCAGATGGCGCCGCGCGCGCCGAGCCACGGGAAGTTCCCGTACTCGCGCACGGCCCCAGCGGCCTCCTGGGCGAAAGCGAGGGCGGGGTCGAAGGCCAGGGCCACGAGGGCCATCCCCATCCCGATCCCCATCCCCAGTCTGTTCTGCCTACGCATCGCGTCGCATGAAAAAAGGTGCACGCTTGGAGAAATCCACCGGCAGGCTGCGCCGCACCTCATCCATGAGCGCGGCGGTGATCTCGGTGTGGCCCCGCTCGCGCGCAAACGCTTCCACGCGCGCCGTCACCACGCCGCGCACGAAGCTCGGGATGCGCTCCAGGCGCTGCCGCGCCTCCGGCGCCCAGGCGAGCGTCGGTGGGGCGGACATCCCGTAGGTGACGGCGCGCTGCCGGCCCACCACGGGGCGGGCGCCATCCGGCTCGTAGGCGCAGGATGCGTCCTCGGCCAGGATGTCTCCCGTGTCCGCGTACGCGCGCGCGCGGCAGCCGCCGCAGATCCGCCGGTACTCGCAGCGCCCGCACTTGCCGCCCGGCTCCCGCTCGCGCAGCGCGCGCAGCACCGGTGAGCCGTGCCAGACCTCGCCAAAGTGTTGCCGGCGCAGGTCGCCGGCGACGACCGGCAGATACGGGCACGGCGTCAGCTTCCCCTCGGGCGTGATGCGGCAGTACTGCACGCCGCACGGGCAGCGCGTCTCGTAATTGAGGAGCGGCGAATCCGGGTCCTGTTCGTACACGTGCCGCATGATCTGCGGCTGGCATTTCGAGCGGACCAGCATGCGGCCCCGGTACTCACGCTGCAGCTCGACCAGCTCGCGCAGCACCTGCTCGTTCTCCTGAGGCGCGAGGCCGCGCATCCCCGAGCCGCGGCCGGTCGCGACCAGGAAGTAGACGTTGAACGCGGCCGCGCCCTTGTCTGCCGACCAGGCGGCCAGCCGCCGCAGCTCGTGACGGTTCCCGCGCGTGACCGTCGTCTGCACCACGAAATCGAGCTCGTGCTCGATCAGCCGGTCCACGGCGGCCAGCGTGTCCTGGAGCGCACCCGCGCCGTGGCGGAAGCGGTCGTGGTACGTCGGCTCCAGCGAGTCGATGCTGAGCGCGACGCCGCGGACCCCCGCCCGCTGGAGGGACTCGATCCGCTCCGCCGTGAGCCGCGTCCCGTTCGTCCCGACCACGACGGTCGCGCCGCGGCGCGTGGCGTAACGGGCGAGCTCCTCGAGGTCCTCCCGCAAGAGCGGCTCGCCGCCGCTGAGCACGAACAGCGGCGCGGCGTTCAGCTGCAGGATCTCGTCCGTGATGCGGCGGCACTCCTCCGTCGTGAGTTCATCCTGCGCGGAGTCCCACGATCCGGCGGAGATGTAGCAGTGCGCGCACGCCAGATTGCAGCGCCGCGTCAGGTTCCAGGCCACCACGTGCGGGACGGCCGCCGGCGTGGCTTGCGGCTTCGATTCGTCCAACGTGAGCTGATCGCTCATTCTTTTACCGCAAAGACGCAGAGGTCGCAAAGAGAGCACGCAAAGAACCGATTTTGACGATTTTCCACATTCGTTCTTTGCGGTCTTTCTGTCCGTTCTTTGCGTCTTTGCGGTTTCATTTCTCTTGCTCGACGAACTTCTCGATGGCCCGCCGCGCTTCCGCCGGCGAGACCGTCGTGAAGTCCACGGGACACTTCTCCATCTGCTTCTCGATGTCGCGGATGGGGCAGCGTGCGATCCCCGCCGCCTTCGCCTCCTCGATGAAGCGCCGCATCTCGGGCGAGAGCGGGGCCACGCCCTCGGCCTCGGCCCGCAGCTGCTTCGACTGTAGCTCCTTGAACATGACGAGCATGGTGTCCAGGTCGAACTCGTCGGCCTCCGTCATGGCCTGCTTGTTCTCGTCCATGATCCGTGTGGTGACGCGCCAGAAGCCGTGCTCGCGCGCGAAGCGCTCCACGGTGTTGCGCGCCAGCGGCCGCGCGATCAGCGGCACGAGCGCGAGGCGCGCGTACGCTTCCTCGGTCCAGACGATCGGGTCCTTCTCGTTGCGCGCGCGCAGCTGTGTGTGGCCGGTGAACGCGCAGCGCACTTCGACCGTGGGAGTTTCGGCGACGACGTCGTCATCCCGACCTTGCACGACCGTTCGCCTCATCGCCTCCTCGGCCTTGACCTCAGCGAGCGCGAGCTCCTCGGCCGTGCCGATGCCCATGATGAGCTGCATGTGGGTCGGGAGCAGCTTTTTGATCGCCTCGTCCAGGCGTTCGCCCGTGACCATGGGCAGGGAACGGACGGGATCGGGATCGGGATGGGGATCGGGATCGGGCCGGTCTCCGTTCGCGCCCCGCTCCGAGCCCGCGCCCGAGTAGTTCTCGAGCACGAACTCCTCGACCGCCCTGCGGGCGATGCCGAGCGCGAACGGCGGCACGCGCAGGATGCGCACCTCGGCGTCGGGCGCCCACTCGAGCCCCGTCTCGCCGTCCTCCTCGATCCAGGGGATCTCGTCCGGGCGGACGTCGGTCGTGCCGATCAGCAGGACATTGCACCTGGCGAGGCGGAGCAGGTTCTCCGCCTGCGAGCCGAGGTCGGTGCCCTCGATGCGGTGGCTGCCGTGGCGAGCCAAGATGAGCAGCGTGGGGTCGATCTCCTCCGCCCACTGCAGCACGACCTGGAACGGCTTCCCGATCAGGATCTGCGTCTCCAGCGGCACATCGGAGTATTGCTCGGCCATGACCTGCGCGCGCTTCAGGTTCGCCTGACAGAGCTTGAGCAGCCCCTTGTCGATGATGTTGTTGTGCAGCTCCTCCTGCTCCTCGAACTTGAACACCTTCGACGCCGGCTCGGAGAGCACGTCGCGGATGTTGCCGAAGACGGCGTGGTGGAACTCGACGTCGAACGCGCTGCACACGAACAGTCTGGCGCGGAACTCGCGCGCCAGCTCGAGCGCCACGCGCATGGCCTTGTAGCTGTAAGCCGAGCCGTCGACGCACACGAGCCAGCGTCCGCCCGCGAGCGCCCGTACGTCGCGCACGATCAGCACGTCTTTCGTAATGCCGCGAACGGCGCGCGAGACGACGCCGCCCAGCTGACTGTACGGCTGCCGCCCGATCCCGTGCGCGCCCAGGACCGCGAGGTCGTAGCAGCGGTGCGATGCGCCGGCCAGCTTCTCCTCGAGCGCCTCGTCTTCCGCGACGAGCCGGCCGTCCTCGCCGATCTTCACATCGCCGCGCACGCGGCTGCCGCCGTCGTATTTGTCCGCGATATTGGGATCGAAGCCGATCAGGCTGGGCAGGCGACCCTGGCCGCGGTTCGCCTCCCGGATGATCTCCTCGTAGTTGATGCCCTCGAGCAACTGCCGGGTGAGCGGCACGCCTGCCGCGCGGCACTTCGCGTCGACCTGGTCGAGGAAGCTGTCGGAGATGAGCTGGAGGCCCTTCTCGATGAGCTTGTCGTGGATCTTCCGCTGCCGTTTGATCTCGTCCGGCGTCTGGAATCGGGCGGGCAGCCCCGTCTCCAGTTGCCGGAACCGCACGTCGTGCAGGCGCGCCGCGTACACGTGATTGCCCGTGATCCGTCCTTTCGCGCGCGTGCAAATCTCGATCGCGCGATCGACCGCCCAGTCGGAGTGCTCCGAGTTGTCGACGGGGACGAAGAGCTCGCGGTACATGGGCTATCGCAGGGCTAGGGCTGCCACAGGTGCGCGGAGCCGGTGCAAAGCGCGCCCCCCTTCCGCCTCGTCCCGAGAGCCGCCCCGCCAGGCACACCATGCCTGTTGCGGCGCGAGCCCACGCCCCGGGCGGGTCGCCCACCGCTGCCGACAATGGACTGTCGCGAAAGGGATGCGAAGATCGCTCGTTTTCTTGCACCCGCGCCGCGGCTGGGGGTACGGCCGCGGCCGCGCACGGGCTCGAAGTCCCGGAAATGCTCCCGGCTCTGCCGCAGGACGAGCCGGGCACGGACGGATATGAAACCGGCGAGCAGTGCTCGCCGCGCTCGCAGAAATTGGAGGAAACGCCCGAGTATAATCCGGGGCCCGGGGGGTGTCAACAAGCCGGTTCGGCGGATTCCCGGAGCGAAATAACGGATTTCTTCGGATGGTATTCCCGATCTTCCGCTCCCCTGGCGGCGGCGGAGCCGGCTAGGAGGGAAGCGGGCGCGCGAGCAGCGCGGGCGCCAGCCCGAGCACCAGTGCGAACGCCGCGAGAGCGGCTCCCCACGCCGTGCCGGCCTGCGCGAGGCCGCTCGTGGACGCAGGCGCGCCAGTCAGCGCGAGCAGCAGCTCGTGCAGGTGCGAGAACGGGAGCATCCCCTCGATGCGGCCGGCAAGGCTGCCGGCTGCGGGCGTGCGGAAGACGCCGGAGGAGTGCAGCGCGAGCAGTCCCGCCACGGTGGCGAAGAGAGCGGCTTCCGCGATCGAGCGCGCGAATGCGGCAATGAGGATTCCCAACGCATTGGCCGCCAGCATTGCGGCGGCGAGTGCGAGGGGGAGCGCGAGCGCGCCGGCGGCGCGGCGCGGGCCGCCATCCGCGAGCAGGATCACGAGCAGCGCGGGCGCGAGCTGGAGCGTGTCGAGCGCCGCGTGTGCGAGCGCGCGCTCGCCAAGATAGCGACGGGGGGAAACTCCCGTGAGCAGGATTCGGCCGAGCAGTCCGGTCTCGGCGTCGCGCACCATCGGGATTGCGGCGCCGAAGGTGCCGAAGAGCACGAAGAGCGCGGTGTAGGCGGCGGCTGCGTGCGCGCCGGGCGCGGCGCTGACGGCGATGGGCGCGATCAGCAGCATGGGCACGACCACGTTCAGGGCGAAAGTCCTGCGACGGGCCGCGGCGCTCCGCCACTCGAAGGCGGCGATGTAGGTCATGAATCGAGCTCGCGGAAATCAACCCGGGATCCCTCGACTCCGCTCGCGGAGTTCACCCTGAGCGAAGTCGAAGGGCTCGCGTCGGTCGAGTCGCCCGCTGGCGCGGGCAGCTCGACCCCCGTGGCGTGATAGAACACGTCGCGCAGGTCCGGATCGAGGATGTCGATCGAGCGGATCTTCACGCCGGCCTGGATCAGCGACCAGCAGAGCTTCGGCAGAATGGCGGCGCCGTGGGCCGTGCGGATCGACAGCTGGTCGGTCGCGTGGTAGACGATGTCGGCGCCTTCGAGGTCGAGGCTCGGCATGGGCCGCCCCGCCGTGCGGATCTCGAGCCGTGTGCGCAGCCCCGACGCCTGGATCAAAGCGTCCGGCGGGCCGTCGAGCACGCACCGCCCATGGTGCAGGAACAGCACGCGCGTGCACAGCCGGCGCGCCTCGGTCGTGTCCTGCGTGGCCAGCACGACGGCGGCACCGGCCGCGGCGCGCATGCGCAGGGTCTCACGCACGGCCTCCCAGGACGGTGGATCGAGCCCGAGCGTCGGCTCGTCCAGCAACACGAGGGGCGGCGCGTGCGCCAGCGCCTCGATCAGCAGCAGCTTGCGTCGCATGCCGTGCGAGTACTCGCCCACCGGCTTGTGGGCTACGCTCTCCAGCCGCACACGCGCGCACAGCTCGCCTACGGCCGCCGCGGCGGCGCTCCGCTGGAGCCCCGCGGCGCGCGCGAAGAAGAGCGCGTTCCGATACCCGGAGAGCGCGTTCCGGTGGACCGGCGCGTCGGCCGCGAAGCCGATGCGGCGGCGGAGCGACGGCGTCGGCCGGCGCGCGTCCTCGCCGAAGAGCCGCAGCGTCCCGCCCGTGGGCGTGAGCGCGGTGGCGAGCACGCGCAGCAGCGTGCTCTTCCCGGCGCCGTTGGGGCCGAGCAGGCCGATGACCTCGCCGGGACCGACGCGCAGGTCGAGGCCGTGAATACCGGTTTCGGGCTCGGGCTCGGGCGCGGGCTCGGGCTCGATCGGATCTCGAAACCCAATCCGAGCCCGAGCGCGAGCCCGAGCCCGGTACCGGAACTCGAGGCCCCCGGCGTCGATGATCACAGGTCCCACCCTGCTCGTGCCAGCATCCACAGGTTGACGAGCACGACGGCCAGAGCGACCAGGTAGAAGCCGGAGGGGATGCGCGCGGCGGCGTCCGGGAAGAAGGCGCTCTGGATCAAGGCGGGAAGACGGAGCGCGCCCAGCGCCCACACGACGCGCGCGACCCAGGCGCTCTGCCAGCGCCACAGCCCGAGGAATACGGCCGCGACGACGACGGCGCCGATCAGCAGCCAGAGCCAGACGGGACCGCGCGTCGCGGGCAGGAGCCCTTCGCGCCAGATGACGTAGACGGCGAACTCGTACAGCAGACCGACGTGCAGGTAGACGAATGCGGCCTGACGGAACTTTGTGGAACGCGGGCTCGGGCTCGGGCGCGGGCTCGGGCTCGGGCTCGGAACATGGCTCGTCTGCATCCGCCCTACATCCCCTCCAGCCCCAGCTCCGAGCGCGCCTGGTCCATCACGCCGGGCGTGATCAGCGGGATGCCGCGCTCGCGGGCGTAGTCCGCATAGATGCGCTTGACCATTCCGCGCACGAACGAGGGCACGCGCTCGAGCCGCTCGCGCGCCTCCGCGCTCCACTCGACCGGCGCGACGCTTCCGCCGCCCGCGACGGCTGCCGCCGGCTCGGCTTCCTGGAA
>JACQPS010000099.1 GCA_016207445.1 Gemmatimonadota bacterium
AACGGCGTGGCGTACGGCGGCTTCCGCAAGGCGTCGGCCCTACCTGCGGCGCCGGAGCGCGCCGCGGACGTGCTCGCTTCCTGAGGCGACGCCGCCGCCGCGCGTCACCGGCGAGCTCGACTTTCCGGTAACCGCCAGCGCCATTTTTCACCGCAGCGACCGCAAAGATCGCGGAGGTCACCAACGCGACAGCCAGCGGAGCCGGAAAACCCGACTTCATTTCACCGCAAAGGCCGCAACGAACGCAAAGGTGAGCAACGCGAGAACCGAGCGGAGCCGGACAACCCAACTTCATAGTTGAAGTTTGGATCTCGCTGGGCCTGCGGCGTCGTGCGATGAAGCCTTCGCGGTCTTTGCGGTCTTTGCGGTGAATTCTTCCTGATTCGATCCCATGCGCTTTCTTCCGCCCCTGCTGCTGTTTTTCGCCACCCCCGCGGCGGCGCAGGTCTTCGAGGGTCCGCCCGCGTACCAGGAGGCGATGGCCCGGCTGCGCGCCGGCGACACGCTCGGCGCCATGATGCAGCTGCGGGACGCGACCCGCACGGCACCAGACTTCGGCCCGGCCTTCCTGCGCCTCGGCTCGCTGCTGAGCGCCCGTGCGGGCGAGCGGGAGCGCGATTTCGAGGAGCGGGTCGAGGCGGAGAAGATGCTCGAGCGCGCGCTGACGTTGCTGGGCGATGACCCGGAGGTGCTGCTCGAGCTCGGGTTGTTGTTCCGGAAGCAGCAGATCCGGGTGGACGCGAAGCGGGTGCTGGAGCGGGCGTGGGCGGCGGCCGAGCGCAAGGGGAAGGCGCTTTCGCCGGAGCAGCGAGCACGGCTGCATTTCGAGCTGGGGCGCACCTACGAGGCGTGGTGGGAGGACTGGCAGAACCTGCACAGCATCCCGCCGGCGGCGCAGGGGACCATGCACTGCGCTGCCTTGTCCGCGGCGCTCCCGGCTGCGGCCGCGGACGAGCTGCAACGCATCACGCACCCGGACGCCTCGGTCCTTTGCCCCGAACAGTGGGCGGACCAGCTCCAGGGGCTGATCCCGCTGGCGGACCACAAGTCGGAGGAGCGCGAGCGCATGCTGGCGCATTTCCGGCTGGCGCTGGAGGCCGATCCCGCGCACGTGGACGCGGCCGGCGCGCTGCTCGGCCACCTGGCGGACCTGGGCGAATGGCAGGAGTACGAGCGCGTCGCGCGCAGGCTGCTGCTGGTTCTGCCGCAGGATGGACGTGCCCAGCTCTTCCTCGGCCTCGGGCTGCACGAGTTGCGGCGCGACGCGGAAGCGGACAGCGCGTTCCGCCGCGCGCTCGCGCTCCTGCCACCGGCCGAGCGCCGGATCTTCGAGGACATCGCCCCGGTGCTGCCGAAGGCGACGCGGGCGAAGTACGTGGCGCTGGACAGCGCCGGCCGCGCGGAGACGACGCGCCGCTGGTTGGCGGCCACCGACCCCCTCTATCTGACGGATGCCGAGGAGCGGCGGCTCGAGCACTACACGCGGCTGGCTTGGGCGGAGCTGAAGTTCAGCGCGCCGGCCAGCGGGCTGCGAGGCTGGGACTCGGACCGCGGCCGCATCTGGGTGCGGTACGGTCCGCCCTGGCGCTGGTACCAGTGCTGCTACGGCGGCGGCGGCCGCACCATCTACTGGTCGTACGGGCGGCAGGGGCCGGTCTTCGTATTCGGCAAACAGCTCGCGTATCGGCGAGCGCGGTTGACGGAGGTCGCACAGGTCGCCGCGGAGCACCTGGACGAGCGCGCGCCGGAGCTGTACCGGCCGCGGGCGATCACCGCGCTGCACGACCTGCCTCACCAGGTCGCCCGCTTCCGCGGCGGCGGCCCCGGCCTCACACGGCTGGAGATCTACGCCTCGCCTCCGATCGATTCCCTGGGCGTGCCCTCGGGCGGGCAGCTCGAGGCGGGCGTATTCCTGTTCGATCACGACTACAGCCCCGTCTGGCAGCGCAAGCACCAGGCGAGCTACTCGGGGATGGAGATCGGCCTGACCTACCGCGTGGACCTGCCCGCCGGCGAGTACCGTTACGGCGTGGAGGCGCGCGCCGTGGCGGCCGACACCGTGGCGCGCGCCGCCGGCCGTGCGCGCGGAACCTTGAGCGTGCCGGGCTTCCCGCCCGGCCGGCTGGCGCTTTCGGACCTGCTGCTGGCCCAGGGGATCCGCGCGCGCCCGCAGGCAACACGCCGCGAGGAGCTGCTGATCGTGCCGAACCGCACGCTGCGCGTGCCGGCGGGCAACGCCATCCACCTTTACTTCGAGGTGTACGGTCTCGCGCCCGGCGAAGGGCTGGGCCGCTACACGGCGGAGCTGGCGGTGGAAGACTCGACCCGGCGGAACGTGGTCGAGCGCATCGCGCGCGGCGTCGAGGAGCTGTTCCGCCGGGCCGCGCCGGAGGCGCGCGTGAGCTGGGAGCGCACGGCCCCCATCCGCGACGACGTCGTCATCGACTACCTCGCCGTGGAGTTGCCGGCGCTTTCCCCGGGAGAGTACGTTGTCCGCCTGAAGGTGACCGATCGCGCTTCCGGTCAGACGGCCGACGCCGTCCGGCGCTTCCGCATCGAGCCCCCGGAGGGGAGCGACTGAGGCGCCGCACGCAGGAGCTCGCACCATGTTGCTCGCCCGCCGCTGGGCGCTCACCGGCGCGGTGCTGGCGGCTCTGGCCGCTGGCGCGGTGCCGCCGCTGTTCTCGCAGGAGCCCACGCCCACCGACACTGCCGCCGTGCTGCTGAACGTGGCGCAGCAGCTCGAGACCGAGGGGAGGACGGAGCTCGCGGAAGCGCTGTTCGCGCTCATCCTCCGCCGCTGGCCCGATTCCGCGGCCGCACGCACCGTCGGCGAGCGTCTGGCCAGGTTGCGCGCCACGCGCATCGACCGCAGCGGGCGCGTGGAGCTGATCGTATGGAGCACGCTGTACGGCCTCTGGTTGGGCTTTGCCGTGCCCGCCGCGCTGGGCGCGGACGACCCGGAGCCGTACGGCCTCGGGCTGCTGGTGGGAGGGCCGCTCGGCTTTTTCGCCTCCAAGAGCTACTCGGAGCGGCGGGCGATGAGCGACGGCCAGGCGGGCGTCATCACCTTCGGCGGCAACTGGGGGACGTGGCAGGCGTTCGGCTGGCGCGAGGTGTTCGACTGGGGCGAACGCGAGCAGTGCTACACGTACGATAGCCAACGTTCATGCTACGAGACCGATCCTTCGACGGAGACCGTCTTCACGACGCTCGTCCTGGGCGGCCTCGCCGGTCTGGCCACGGCCGCCGCGTTCGCGCGCAAGGACATCACGGCTGGCACTTCGACGCTGGTGAACTTCGGCGCGCTCTGGGGCAGCTGGTACGGCGTGGCCAGCTCGGTCGTGTTCGACGTCGAGGACGGGGACCAGACCCTTGCCTGGACGCTGGTCGGCGGGAATGCCGGTCTCCTCGCGATGGCGGTGATCGCCCCGCGCTGGCAGATCAGTCGCGCGCGCGCGCGGCTGATCAGCATCGCCGGCGTGGCCGGCCTGGTGGGCGGCTTCGGTCTCGACCTGCTGGCGCAGCCGGAGTCCGAGGAGATGGTGTTGCTCATCCCGATGATCACGAGCGCGGCAGGACTCGTCGCCGGTGCGCAGTGGACGAAGGACTACGATGCCAGGCAGCGCGGCCGCTTCGAGAACGGCGCCGGCGACGCACTGCTCGAGCTGCGTGACGGCCGCCTCTCGTTCGGGGGCGCTTCTCCCGGGCCCGTGCTCCTGCCCGAGCGCGGCCGTGATGGCCGGCTGCGCTGGAGTCCCGGCGTCAAGCTGACGCTGGTGCAGGCCACGTTCTAGCTCGGGCTGCGCCCGTCGTCGCCGGCTCAGGCTCGCGCTTTCGCGTACGCCTTGCCCTTCCACAGATCGAATGGTTTCGCGGCGCCGGTCTCGAAGGGAAGCGCGACCTTGCAGCCGGAGCCTGCCGAAGCGTAGGCCGCAAACAGCACCTCGAGGACGGCCCGGCCGTCTTCTCCGGTCACGCTCGGCCGCGTGTCGTAGAGCACGCAGTCGACGAAATGCTGCATCTCTTGCGGGAATCCGTAGTTCCACGCCTCCTCGTAGATCGTGAAGGACCAGCCCACCGTACTGCCCGCCTTCTCGACTGCGTAGTCATAGCCGACGGCGCTGTAGGTCTCGATCGCGTTGCCGTGCAGCAGATCGGCATAGGCCACCCCCTTCGAGCCGTGGATCTCCGCGCGATCGTCCATCCCGCCCAGCTTCGTCCAGCTCTCCTCGGCCAGGGCCAGCACGCCACTCTCGAACTCCAGGATCAAGATGGCGTTGTCCTCGCCATCCGTCCTATCCCGGTGCACGTAGGTGCCCATCTGCGCGTAGACGGATGCGACCCGTGGCCGGCCCAGCATCCAACGGAAGAACTCGATGGCATGGCAGCCCATGTCCATAGCCACGCCGCCGCCGGCGCGCTCGACATCCCAGAAGTGCGCGGCGTGCGGCCCGTCGTGCTTCTCGGATTGCTTGAGCAGGACCGGGTCGCCCAGCGCGCCGCTGTCGAGCAGCTGTTTGAGGCGAACGTACTTGGGCGCGAAGCACAGCTCCTCGGCGTACATGAGCTTCACGCCGGCCCTGCGACACGCTTCGATCATGCGGTCGGCTTCCGTCAGATTCAGGCACAAAGGCTTTTCGCACACCACGTGCTTGCCCGCGGCGGCCGCATCGATCGTCAGCGCGGCGTGCACATCGTTCGGTGCGCCGATGATCACGAGGTCGAGCTCGTCCAGCTCCAGCATCTTCCTGGAATCCTGGAAGTGGTGGGGGATCCCGTGCTTGCGGGCGAAGCTCTGCGCGTGATCGCGCGTCGGCGAGGCCACGGCGATCAGCTCCGCCCGGGGACAGCGTCGCAGCGACTCGGCATGGATGGAGGATATGAACTGCGAGCCGATGAGTCCGACGCGAACGGTGTTCTTCATTGCATCCTCCAGAGCATGCCGCCGGAAGTTACCGCCGCCGCCCGCGGGGCGCACTCTCGGCTGAAAAGGCAAGTCGTCCGATTTTTCCCGCCTCGAACGTTCTTGCCCTCGGGGGGTGGAGCCCTCATTGAAATAGGGCCCGTCGGCCGCGCTGCGCGCGCCCATTGACGGGTGCGCGCCGGCCGGCGAGCTTTCCGGGCCTCGATCTTCTGAAGCGACTACGAGCGTGGCCGGCGGCCGAGCGCGCCGGCGTGCGAGCAGAAGCATGTCTTCACGGATTCTCGCGACGGCGCTGGCGCTGATCGCTCTGGCCGGCTGCCGCGAGCCCGACCGGCCG
>JACQPS010000100.1 GCA_016207445.1 Gemmatimonadota bacterium
AGATCTGGAGGCCGTCCCGATTGTTGTCGTGGAACACGTACTTCCCCCAGTACGGGCTGCTGCGGGGGAAGCCGTCATCGGCCTCCTCGCGTGCGCGCGTGTAGCGATCATACCAGTCCACCTGCCGGTCGCGACCATCCGGCTCCGCGACCGGGTTGATCAGCGTGATCACCCCTTGCCGTACGGACCGCACGGCCGGCGCATCGCTCACGGCCAGACGGTACGCCAGCTCCATGAGCATCTCGGGCGAGCCCATCTCAGTCGAGTGCAGTCCGCCGTTCAGGTAGTAGATGGGTTTGGCGTGATCGAGCAGGTCCTCGAGCTCCGAGGCGGGCAGGTGCCGGGGATCGGCCAGGCGCGCGGCCAGCTCACGGTAGTGGTCGAGCTGCGCCATGGTGCGCTCATCGGCGACGATGACCAGCACGATCTCGCGCCCCTCCTCGGTCGTGCCGACTCGCTCGACGCGCACGCGCGGCGTGGCCGCAGCCAGGGCGCGGTAGTAGCCGTAGATCTCGCCCGTGCGGTGCATCACGCCCGGCGCGCCGATGATGGTGCCGAAGTGCTCGCGCGGCGAAGGCACGGTCGCGTGCTCGGGCAGCGAGGCGACGGTGGCCGGCAGAAAGCGCGGGTCCGACGTCGCCTCGCGAACCAGGCGGGCATAGACGGTATCGATCGCCTCGGCGGGCTTCGGCGTGTCGGCCGTGATCGGCGCCTGCGCCCGCAGCGCGCGGCTGGGGAGAAACAGGACGAACGGAAGCAAGAGGACCAGACCGGCCCGGCTCGCGCGACCCATGCGGCAGCTCCGGGAGAACGGGGAATTGTGTTCGGGCTGGAACGGCGGAATAGAGCGCGGGGGCGCCGTGCGGTCAAGCGGCGGAGTTTTTCCCAGCTGTTTGCCCAGCTGTTTGCGCAGCTTCTTGCCCGGTTTCTCGCCCGGCACTTCTCCGGCCTTACCCGTGCGCGATGATCTGCTCGCGCTCGGTGCCGACCGACACGTACCAGATCGGGACGCCCGTCAGCTGCTCGATGCGTTTCAGGTAGGCGCGGGCGCGCGGCGGCAGGTCATCGGTCGAGCGCGCGTCGCGGGTCGAGCTCCGCCAGCCCGGAAGCGTTTCGTAGACCGGACGGGCGTGCTCGAGCAGGGTGAGGTCCTCGGGAAAATCATCGAGCTCGACGTCTTCGATCTCGTACGCGGTGGCGATCCTCACCTCGTCGAAGCCGTCCAGCACGTCCAGCTTGGTGAGGGCGAGGCCCGTGAGACTGTTGACGCGGGCGGCGTAGCGCACCACCACCGCGTCGAACCAGCCGCAGCGGCGCGGCCGCCCCGTGGTGGCGCCGTACTCCCCCCCGATCTCGCGCAGCCGGTCGCCAGGCTCATCGGCCAGCTCGGTGGGCAGCGGGCCGCTCCCCACGCGCGTCGTATATGCCTTGACCACGCCCAGCACGGCATCGATCGCGGTGGGCCCGATGCCGACGCCTGTCGCGGCGCCGGCCGCGGTCGTGGTGGACGAGGTCACGAACGGATAGGTGCCGTGATCGACGTCCAGGAGCGCGCCCTGCGCACCTTCCAGCAGCACGCGCCGCCCCTGCGCCAGCGCGCGCGTGATCTCGCGCCCCGTATCGGTGAGGAGCCGGAGCAGCCGCTCGCGGCGCGCCAGCACGGCGTCCACCACGCGCTCCGGCTCGACCCGTTCCCCGCTGGAAGCGGCGAGCCGCTCGTTCGCGCGCTCGGCTTCCGCCAGGATCAGCTCGCGCGCGCGCTCGAGCAGTCGCAGGTCGGCCACGCGCACGCCGTGCCGGGCGACCTTGTCCTCGTACGCCGGACCGATCCCTCTGCCGGTGGTGCCGATCCGGGCCGCGCCGCGCTGCCGCTCGCTCGCGAGGTCCAGCCGCTTGTGATAATCCAGCAGCAGGTGCGCGCGGCCGCTGATGCCGACGCGACCCTCGGTATCGATGCCGCGCGCGGCGAGCTCGTCCAGCTCCTGAAAGAACTGCTCGAGGTCCAGAACCACGCCGTTGCCGAGCAGGCAGCGCTTGTCCGCGTGCAGGATGCCGGAGGGGATCTGGTGCAGGATGAACTCCTCGCCCGCCACGTGCACCGTGTGGCCCGCGTTCGCGCCGCCCTGGTAGCGGGCGATGATGTCGGCCTCGCGCGCGAGCACGTCGACGATCTTGCCCTTGCCCTCGTCCCCCCACTGGGAGCCGACCACCACCAGGCAGCGGAAGTCTTTCATGAGCTCGTACCGGACGCGCGCCGCAGCAGCTCGAGCGCGCCCGCGACGACCGCAACGGCCGCCGCGGCACCGATCCCCGTCAGGCGGTCGGCGCGATCCGCGGGGCGGTGCACGCGCAGCAGCGAGCGGATCCTGCCCCGCATGAGCGTGACCGCCGGCAGTCCCGCCTCGGTGAAGGCCATGTGGTCCACCAGCATGCCGAGCGGCAGGTCCCGCCGCTCTGCCCGATGCCCGAGCGCGCGCGCGGCCGAGACCAGAGCCGTGGACAGGTGCGGCGCTTCGCCGC
>JACQPS010000093.1 GCA_016207445.1 Gemmatimonadota bacterium
TCGCGAGCATGCTGGCTCCGGATCGGGCGAGCAGAGAGGCGAATGGCCGGCGACGCCGCCGCAGCGCCCGGCCGTTGCGGCCGCGGCCGCATCCGCGGCCACCGAGCCCTTGGATGCCGTTCGGCTCGAAATGGTTGCAAGCCGGCGGTGCCCGGGTCTCCCCCCGCAGTGCCCGCGCCGCCGCCCACGCCCGCGCCCGCCGTAAATGCGGTCATTTCCACTGCACCACACCGACAGCGGCAAGGTCTTCGATATAGCGCCCCACCGCTGCGACGGGCACGGGCCGGAACTCGGCGGCGAGCGCGTCGCGGATGTCGGAAACCGTACGCTTGCCATCTATGAAGTTCACCAGCTCGAAGCGCTCGTTGCCGCCCAGCGGCATGTCCTGCCTGTACCAGGCGGCCCGGTCGGGCGGCAGGCGGCTCTCCGGCAGCGCGAAGTCGAGCGGGCCCCGCGTCGTGCGCACCGGCACGCGCGCATCCCTCGCTCCCGCTCCCGCGCGCTCGCGACCGGCCGCGGTTGCGGGCGCGCTCTCCGTCAACGCTCGCCAGAGAGCCCCGTACAGCGACTCCAGTGAGCGCACGAGCGAGGCGACCGCCGCCCGCACCGTCGCTCCATCGTTGAAGTGCAGCACGTCCTGCAGCGCCGCCGTCTCCCGGCGGAGCGCGTGCGCGAGCACGTTCGACGCCTCGAACCAGCCTGCGCCCGCCGCGCTATCGATCGCTCGCTGACGCGCCGTCCGCGTCGCGTCGCCCAGCCGCGCCGCGGCGTTGGCCGCGACGTGGGATGCCAGATCGACGCCCTGCTCGGCCGTCAGGTTGGCCAGGTGCCAGAGCGCGCCGGCCGCGATCAGCTCCGCCCGCTCCAGCTCCACGGGGTCCACCTTGTCGGGCGTATCCTCCGAGGTGTGGTGCGTGTAGTCGGGGGTGTGGCTGATCATCATGGCCGGGATCTGCCGGTCGATGAACATCATGTGGTCGCTCCCGCCGCTGTACGGCGTCACCCGCCAGTTGAAGCGGCTCTGGCTGCCGCGGGGCGTGCGCACTTCCATCCGGTCGACCACGTCCGCCATCTCGGCGACGACGTCGTTCAGCGCCGACGGGATCGAGGCGGGCGTGCGCGTCAGTACCATCGCGGAGTGCAGCAGCTCCAGGTGCTCGCCCACCATGTCCATGTTGATGTTGGCCAGCCACTTCCCGCCCAGCGCCGGCCCCGCGAATTCCCGCTGGTCGATGTACGCCATGGTCCCGTACCACTCCGGCACCCAGAGGAAGCGGAAGGATCGCTTCGGCCGCGGAAGCCGGCCGCTCTCCGTCAACTCCTTCAGCGCCCGCGCCATGTCCAGCATCGCGCCGGAGCCCGACGCGTTGTCGTTGGCCGATTCCTTGGGGTGATCGAGGTGCCCCGAAACGACCACCTCTTCGTCCGGCCGCTCGCTGCCGCGGATGCGGGCGACCACGACGTCGAGCGAACCGGGCTCCAGGCCCGGCCCCGTCACGCGGGCGCTGAGCACGACCCGCCGCCCGGCTGCGAGCAGCGCGCGCAGGCGCTCCCCCTGCCGGCGGGTCAGGTTGAACCCGAACGTCACCCGCGGCAGCTCCTCCGGGCGCGGCCACATCCCGGTGTACTGCAGCATGTCCGGGTACTCCATGGCCCGCTCGTCGTCCAGGTAGCAGACGACCGCCTGCGCGCCGTACTCGAGCACCGCCAGCCGGTGGACCGCCCCGCCGTAGCCGGTACAAAGCACGAGCTTCCCGCGCACGTCCTTGCCGGCGTAGTCGGCGTCGCTCGTCCCCTGCCCCACCCACACCAGCTCCCCCGTCGCCTCACCCGCGTTGGAGTACGTCATCACGCTCATGGCGATCTCCGGGTAGCCGATGATGCGCTCCTGGAACGGCTCGAGCATGCGCAGCTCGGCGCTCTCGATGTGCCACCCCGAAGGCGACTGCCACGTCTGGTACCGGATCCGTCCGTCCGACGGGAAGCTCTCGATATACGCGTCCTGCTCCGAGAAGCCCGCCTTGCGCAGCTCCGCCAGGACGTAGCGCGCGGCGTCGCGGTAGCCGCGCGCTCCCTGGATACGGTGGTGCCGCGTGATCTGGATGACGTGGTCCTTCGCTCGCTCGCCGCTCAACGCCTCGTGCAGCACACTCACCGCACGCGCATCGAAGAGCGGCGGCGCAGCCGGCTCCTGGGCCCGGATGGGGAGCGTGAGAGTCGCGAGCGCGAAGGCTGGCGCAAGCGCGACGGCTCGGCGGCGTAGCA
>JACQPS010000104.1 GCA_016207445.1 Gemmatimonadota bacterium
AGGATCGGGAGCGGCGCGACCAGCCAGAAGATCGCCCAGGCGCGGCCGGACCAACCGGCGAGCGGGTGCCCGCGGCGCGCCAGGGCGCGTTCGGCCAGTACGAGCGCGCCGTGCAGCGTAAAGTACAGGAACGGGAGACCGAACCCGGCGCGCACGGGGACGCTGATCGCCATCTCGTGCAGCAAGCCGGACAGCGCGAACCCCGCCATGAGCGCCGGGCTGCGCCCGAGCCGCTCGCCGAGCGGGCGATAGACCGCGGTCGCCGTCATCTCGGAGAACGCGAGGTTCCAGCGGCGCGCCCAGAATTCGCCGAGGTTCTCCGATCGCAACGGCGCGCGGAAGAGCTCCTGACACGCAACGCCCCTCAGCCTCCATGCACCGGCGAGCAGGTTGCAGAGCCCGAAATGCAGGAGCAGGCTCAATCCCGGCAGCAGGAGCACAGAGGCGAGAAGTCGCGATCCGGCTCCCAGCCATGCGAGCCTCGCGAGCAGCACGAACATGGCGCCGAGCAGCGCGTACATCGCGCCTCGTCGCATGAGCGCCACGGCACGGGGCAGCGGACGCGCCTGCACCGAAGCGAAGAGTGCGGGCTTCATCCCCAGCCACGCTCCCGCGAAGCCGAGCCACGCGCTGAAGGACAGCGGTCTCATGCCCCGGGCTCTCTCCTCGACGACGACGATCACTTTCATGGAGAGGAGCGCGAAGGCGATCAGCGCGACCATGCGCATGCCGGGTGGCTCTCGAGAGGTTAGCCTCTCGACGCCGAATGTGCCCAGGACCAGCGTCGCCCACGCCAACGGGCGCGCAAGAGCGGAGGGCACGAGCGAGGCGACCGGGTAGCCGGCGAGGATTACGAAAACCAGCGCCGCGGCCAGGGCCGCGACCACCCACGGCTCGGATGGCACGTATGCGAACATCGACGCCTCAGGAAACCGTCGTGTAGCCGTACACGGCCGTCAAGAAGAGGAACAGGCTGACGAGCACGGCCTCGGCAGCCCTGTAGAAGGCGCCTGACGGAGCCGCGGAGCGGTGGAAGAAGACGAACTGCACGAGCAGCCGGGCGCCCCAGTAGGCCGTGATGTATCCGGTCACGGCGCGCGCGAGCGCAGTGCGCTCGAGGAGCCATTCGGGCGCGAAAGCGGACAGGACGCCGAAGCAGATGTTCGTGACCCAGATGTAAGTGGCGTAGGTCCAGAAGACCTGCCGCGTGAGCGGGCGCAACCTGGCCGTTTCGTCACGCCAGCGCAGGATGCGTGGCAAGGCCAGGCTGGCCAGCGCCAGGCCGAGCTGGCCGACGCCGGCGAGGATCAGCAGGCTCTTCATCGAAAGCCTCCGCGCACGAGGACGGGCTCGAACCGGTCGGGTCTCCTTCGCGCTCCGGCCGCGGCAGGTGACGGGCAAGCAAGCCGTCCAGGTTGCCGGCCGCCCCGGTGATCGGAATGGTCGGGGACTCGACTATCTCGGCGGCGTTAGGATTCACCAGGAGTCGGCGGTCACGGTCGAAACACGACCCGCATCTCGACCACCACCGGGGCGAGCCGTCTCATCGAGCGGAGCGAAGACGACCTGCAGTCTTCGCCGGCCAGTTCCCTTTGATCCGCCTCGCTGATGTTCCCCCAGTCGCCGGTGTAGTCGAGGCTGACGTAGACCCCGCGCAGAGACTCCTCGAGCCGGCCGCCCTCCCAGGAACAGACCTGCCCGCCGTAATCCGTGAACCACCCGGACAACGTGAAGGGTCTGCCGTTCAGCGCTTCGAGCGTCGCGAGTGGGGTGCCGAGACCGATTCCCTCACGCGTGCGCCACGCCGGCCCGACGCTGATCTCGCGCGGCGTGCTCCTCGATTTCGGCCAGTCCGTCCACCTGATGTCGACCCAGCGGAGCGAGTCCCCGCTGAACAGGATCGTGGCGATGTCGCCTATGCCCTCCTCCTCGTACTCGAGGTAGATGGAGTCGGCTGTGACGTTCTCGCGGCCGAGCAGCCGGATCAGGTCCCGCTCGGAAGTTCGCCGCGTGATCGGGCCCAGCCCCTCGCCCGACACGATCCACGGGGGCCGCGCCCACTCCCAGGGCGGTGGAGCGTTGTCGTAGCCGGTGTATCCCAGGAGAATGCCGGTCACGCGATCTCCCCGTACCCGGAACTCGATGCCGTGGAGACCACTCGGATCCTCCTCGTCATCGTACGGCCAGGTGTTCGCGTCACCTCCGTGCCGCTCGCCGTACGCGGCACGCACCCGCGCGACCGGGTCTCCCACCCGGACACCTCGCGCCGTGGCGGTTGCGGGTCCGGTGATCGTGATCTGCTCAACGGATTCGGTGAGAGCGACGTCTATGGCCAGCCTCCGGTAGTGCCACACTCTGAGGCCGGCGGTGTCCCACGGGTGCGCGCGCAGCTCGACGCTGTCCGGCCGGCCGATGGCTGCGACGATGCCGGCCGAGTCCGCCTCATCGGAGATGCCCGCGACAATGAAGTCCGCGGGCTGGAGCGGCCCGGTAGGAGCGGCTACGACCGGGGTGTCGCGTGCGGCGGGCCCTCGTGCAGAGAGCGAGTCGTGCGGCGCGTCGCGCGGCGCGAACCGCCAGCCGATGCACGCGGCGAGAGCGAGCACCGCGATTCGAGACAGCCCCCTGCGACCGACTAGAACCAGCACCATCTCATCTCCACGACGTGCAGGCCGAGCCTGCGAACCGATGGCGACGCGGCATCCAGCCACCATTCTGCGGCAGCCTCCTCGATCTGAGCGCGCTCGGAACGGGTCAACGTCGCCCAGCGACCGCCACCGAGGGCGAGTTCAGCCCAGCCGAAGTCCTCTTCCAGTCTCCCCCTCTCCCACGAGTGAACGGAGCCGCGGCCGGCGGACGGATCGAAAGCGACCAGGATCGAACCGCCGTTGAGTCGCACGAGCTCATCGAGCGTCGTGCCGAGTCGCACGCCTCGCGCCGTGTGCCAGAGCGAAGCCTGGCGCCCGAGGATCACGCACTCAGGTCGGGTCCTCTGATCCGGATCGGCCCACTGGATGAGAATCCGAGCCAGGGGGTTATCGGGATAGAGCGCCGTCCCGGGCACGGGTGACCCATCGGATGCGGGGACATCCGCATCGGTGAGATCCCCACCCGTCAAGCGGCGTAGCTCGTCTTCGCTGGTCGTGGCCGTGATGGGGCCGACGCGGACACCCGGAACGATCAGG
>JACQPS010000107.1 GCA_016207445.1 Gemmatimonadota bacterium
ACACCGTGGTGAGCAGGATCTCCACCAGCTCGTCGTCCTCGATGATCTCGATCAGCTTGCCGATCACGTATCCGGAGGCCGCGCCCACCAGCAGGCCGCCGGCGAAGGTGAGCAGGAAGCTGATGGTCGCGCTGGTCAGCAGGCCATCGGCCCGGTACAGGACCGCGGCGCCCGCGAGGCCGAGCGCGGCCAGCAGGAGCTGGAAGAGCAGCACGGAGGCAGCGTCGTTGAATAGGTTTTCGCCCTGCGCCAGGATGTGCAGCCGCTTGGGCGCGCCCAGGTCGCGGAAGATGGCGGTCACCGCGGTGCTGTCGGTCGAGGTGACCAGCGCGCCGAGCAGGAGCGCGACGACGATCGGCAGCCCCAGCGCCCACTGGAATCCGAGGGCCGCGGCGACCGCGGACAGCGCGACTCCCGGGATCGCCAGGACCAGCACCGGCAGCAGGTTCTTGGACAGCAGCCGCGAGTCGACGGCGAACGCGGTCTCGAAGATGAGCGTGGGCAGAAAGATGTAGGTCAGCAGCGCGGGGGAGAGCTGCAGGCGCGCGAGGGGCGCGAGCGAGGGATCCAGGCGGATGAGCTCCGCCAGCCCGATCCCGACCAGGACGAGCGTGATCGAGAAGGGTAGGCGCACCTTCCGGGTGACGACCGAGAGAACGGTGGTCAGGAAGAGCAGCGCCATCACCGACAGGACGGCTGCGACAACTGCGGTGTTGTTCACGACAGGCCCCGGGGGGGTTGTGACCTACGGGCGGGCCGATGTCATGATACCGCCGTGGGTTTGCCGCGGCAAGGGACCGGGACGGCCTGCCGGGAACTGCCGGTCTAACTGCCGGGAACTGCCGGTCTAACTGCCGGGGGCTGCCGTCAGCGCGACCCTTGGTGATGCGAGCGGCCCCGGGCTACTCATCCCGCAGCCCCGCCGCCACGCCCTCCAGGTCGGCAGTCAGGCGACTCAGGGCCGCAAAGGCATCGTCTGCTGCCTCGGCCGCCGCGCGGATCCGCCGGACGGTTCCGGCCAGGTCCTGGCCGTGCCGCTCGAACGCGGACTCGAACAGGTGCAGCCGGTCGAAATACAGGCGCCAGGCGATGAGCACGGCGTTGTTCAGCGGCCGGCTGGCGAAGCCGCGGAACTCGGGCGTGAGCAGGAGCGGCTCGATCTCGCCCACGAAGCGTTCGCGTGCGTCGCTGAACAGCTGCTCGCGCCGGGCGAGCCGATCCTCCAGGTCCAGCTCGGTCCGGCCGTAGATGGCGTTCAACTGGGCGACCAGGCCGTCGAGGAAATGGGCGAAGAGGAGATTGTCTGCCCACTGCTGCCGCGCCCGCCGGCAGCGCGCCCCCTCCTCGCCCTCGAGCGCGCAGAAGAACTCGATGGCGCCACGGTCGCCGACGAAGCTCGCGAAGCTCTCGTTGAACGAGACCTGACTCGGCAGATACAGCGTGTTGTGCGACAGCTCGTGAATCACGGTGCCGACCAGGGCGACGTCGTCGTAGCGGAGCACGGTGGAGAGCAGCGGGTCGCTGAACCATCCGAGCGTGCTGAACGCGCTGGTCGGACGGAGATAGGTATCGAAGCCGTCCTGCTCGAGCTCGCGCGCGGCGCGCCGTGCCGCTCCCAGGCTGAAGAAGCCCTTGTAGGGCACTCGCCCGACAATGGGGAACCACCACGTCACTTCCTCGAAGCGATCGCGGCGCGCGGCCGAGAGGACCAGGGCGAGGGTATCGCGGTCGACGGGCGAGTAGGTGGTATAGCTGTCGCCCACATCCAGCCCGAGCGCCTCGCGCGCGAAGGTCCGCGCCTCGAGCACCAGCTCCAGCTTGCGGCGCACCTCCTGATCCGTCGCGGGATCCGCCACCAGCCGCGCAATCGGCTGGCGCCGGCTCAGGATCTTGCCTTCCTCGATGCCCGCGCGCAGCAGATAGAGGGGGGAACAGGTGAGGGAAGCCAGCAGCACGAGGGCCGCGATGGCGGTGAGAGCCGCGATTCGTTTGCGCATGAGACCTGCCGCGGATCCCTCGGGAGGCGCTCGCCGCGAGGAGCGAGCGGGAAGACCGGATGAACTCCACCGCCGGGCGTCGTGACCGCTATAGACCCCGTGGCTGGGACGGGGTTCCCGGGCGAGCCTTCCCGGTGCCGGTGCGGAATTTGCAT
>JACQPS010000111.1 GCA_016207445.1 Gemmatimonadota bacterium
CCCGAACGGGGCGGGGAAGACGACCCTCATCAAAATGTTGACCGGGCTCTTGCGCCCGAGCGCGGGCGTGGGCCGGGTGGCCGGCATCGACGTCGGCGCCGAGCCCGCCCGCGTACGCCGACGCATCGGCTACATGTCACAGCGGTTCTCGCTGTACGCGGACCTGCGCGTGGACGAGAACATTGCACTCTACGGCGGACTGTACGGCGTGAGCGGTGACCGCTTCGAGGCGCGGCGCCGGTGGGTGCTGGACATCGCCGGACTCGAGGGCCACGGGGGAAGCCTGACCGGCGACCTGCCGCTCGGATTCAAGCAGCGGCTCGCGCTCGGATGCGCCGTGCTGCACGAGCCGCCGCTGCTGTTCCTGGACGAGCCCACGTCCGGCGTGGACCCGATGGCGCGGCGCGGCTTCTGGGATCTGATCAACGCTCTGAGCGCCGCGGGCACCACGGTCCTGGTCAGCACGCACTACATGGAGGAGGCGGAGTACTGCCACCGCCTCGCGCTCATGAACCGGGGACGGCTCATCGCGCTGGATGCGCCCGCCGCGCTGAGGCACGCGCTCGAGGAGCCGATCTTCGAGCTGCGCACCGGGGATCCGCCGCGCGCGGTCGAGGTGCTGCGGCACGCCGCCGGCGTGCTCGAGGCGTCGCTCTTCGGGCGCGCAGTGCACGTGGTCGTCGAGGACGAGGCCGAGGCGCGGCGGATCCTGCCGGACGCGCTCGCCGCGGCCGGGCTGCGCTGCGACGCGCTCCGGCGCGTGCCACCCGCGCTCGAGGACGTCTTCGTCTCGCTCGTCCGCCGCGAGGGCGGCGTGCTGGCGGGTTGAGCCATGGACGCGCTGCGCCTGCTCGCGATCGCGCGCAAGGAGGCGATCCAGCTCCGTCGCGATCCCCGGAGCCTCGCCCTCGCGTTCGTCCTGCCGGCCTTCATGCTGCTGTTCTTCGGCTACGCGATCACCTGGGACGTGAAGGACATCCGGCTGGCGCTGCTGGATCAGGACGGCTCCGGCCGGAGCCGCGAGCTGGTGCAGGCCTTCGAGGCGAGCGGATACTTCCGCGTGGTGGAAACGCCGGAGCGCGCGGCCGCGGCCGACGAGCTGCTGCGCCGCGGCCGCGTGCTGGGCGTACTCCAGATTCCACCGGGCTTCGCGCGCGAGCTCGGCGCCGGCCGCGCCGCGCCGGTTCAGCTGCTGCTCGACGGCGGCGACGCGAACACGGCCACGATCGCACTCGGGTACGCGGAGGCCATCGTCGCCCGCTTCTCCCAGGACGCGCGGCTCCAGGGACGGCAGCTCGCGATCCCGGCGCGGGCGGAGACGCGGGTCTGGTACAACCCGACGCTCGAGAGCCGAAACATGATCGTGCCGGGGCTCATCGCCGTGATCATGTCGATCATCGCCGCCATGCTGACGGCGCTCACGATCGCGCGCGAGTGGGAGCGCGGCACGATGGAACAGCTCGCGGCGACGCCGGTGCACCGACTCGAGGTCGTGCTGGGAAAGCTGCTGCCCTACATCGCCATTGGAATGTTCGACGTCGTGGTGGCGGTGCTGGCGGGGCTCGTCGTGTTCGGCGTGCCCTTCCGGGGCAATGCCCTCTTGCTCGCCGCGCTCACGCTGCTCTTCCTGGTGGGCGCGCTCGGCCTGGGCATCTTCATCTCCGCGCTGCTGCGCTCGCAGGTGCTGGCCATGCAGACGGCGATGGTCGCGACCTACCTGCCCGCGCTTCTGCTGTCCGGCTTTCTCTTCGACATCGGCGGCATGCCACCCGTGCTGCGCGCGCTGACCTACGTGATCCCCGCCCGCTATTTCGTCACCGTGACACGCGGTGTGTTCCTGAAGGGTGTGGGCGCGGAGGCGCTCTGGCTGCAGGCGATGTCGATGGCGCTCTTCGCCGCGCTCGGGCTGGGCCTCGCGGTGCGCGCCTTCCGGAAGGAGATCGGATGACGCGCCGCTCGCTCTTGCGGGTGCGCGAGCTCGTGCGCAAGGAGCTGCGCCAGATCTTCCGCGACCCGAAAGCCAAGCGGATCATCTTCGGCGCGCCGGTCATCCAGCTCGTGCTCTTCGGCTACGCCGTCAACACGGACGTGCGCAACGTGAGCAGCTTCGTCGTGGACCACGACCGCACCGCGGAATCCCGTGCGCTGGTGGATGCGCTCACGGTCTCGGGCCATTTCCGGGTGGTCGGCCGCTCGGACCGCGCCCGGGACCTGGCGCGCGCGCTGGACGGGGGGCGCGCCGTCATCGGGCTCGAGATTCCCGCGGGTTTCGCGCGCGACCTGCGCGCCGGTCGCGGCGCCGCTGCGCAGGTGCTGGTGGACGGAACCAGCTCGAACACCGCGACGGTGGCCCAGGGATACGCGGCCAGGATCATCCAGGCCTTCGGGGTGCGCGCACTCGGCGACGCGCCCGCGGGCGGCGTCGATCTGCGTGCACGCGCGTGGTACAATCCGGCGCTGGTCAGCCGCGTCTACAACATCCCCGCCGTGATCGGCGCCATCCTTTTCATGATGTCGCTCCTGCTCACCGCGCTCGCGGTCGTGCGCGAGAGAGAGTTGGGCACGCTCGAGCAGCTCCTGGTCAGCCCGCTCACGGGCGGCGAGCTCGTGCTCGGCAAGATGATTCCCGTAGCCGCGATCGCTTTCGTCGACCTCGCGCTGATCACGACCGTGGCCGTGGCCTGGTTCGATATCCCGCTGCGCGGCAGCGTGCCGACCCTCCTCCTGGCCTCCGCCATCTTCATCGTGACCAGCCTCGGCTTCGGCCTGCTCATCTCCACCATCTCGCGCACCCAGCAGGAAGCCTTCATGGCCATGTTCCTGTTCTTCCTTCCCGCCATCATCCTCTCCGGGTTCCTGTACCCGGTGCGCACCATGCCCCATTTCTTCCAGCTGCTCACTTTGCTCAATCCCATCCGGCACTTCCTCGAGGTGGTCCGCAACATCTTTCTCAAGGGCGCCGGCCTCGCGGACCTCTGGCCGCAGCTGCTCGTGCTCACGGCCATGGCGGCGCTCACGCTCTGGCTGGCCCGGTGGCGCTTCCGCACCACGCTCGGCTGATCTCTCCAAATGTTGGCTTGCCGCCCACTGCGAGGCGGGGCATCATCGCCAGGACACGCCCCCCGGAGTCGTCCCCCGCAGGAGGCTTTCATGCGCGCGCCTTCGCGCTGGTGGTTCCCGCTCGCGCTGCTCCTGCCGCTCTGCCGCGCCGAGGCGCAGACGACGGTGACGGTGCAAGCCTGGAAGCTGCTGACACCGCACGTCGAGCAGCCCACCGAGGTCTGGTTCAGCCCGGATGGGAAGCTGCTGGCCACGTCGAGTGAGGACAGGACGGTGAAGCTGACCTCGACCGAGACGTTCAAGGAGGTACGGACGCTGCGCGGCCACACCGACAAGGTATGGACGCTGTCGTTCAGCCCGGACGGGAAGCGGCTGGCGAGCGGCGGCGCGGATGGCACGATCCGGATCTGGTCGGTGGCGAGCGGAAAGGAGATCCGTTCCATCTCACCGGCGCACGCCGGCGGCGTCTCGTCGGTCGTCTTCGCTCCGGATGGGGAGACGGTGGTCAGCGGCGGAGGTGACAAGGCGGTGCGCGTGTGGTCGGCCGAGACGGGAAAGGAGCTGCGCTCGTTCACGGACCATCCGGGCGCAGTGTACGTCGTGGCGGTGAGTCCTGACGGTAAGCGGATCGCGTCGGCCAGTTCCGATTCGATCGACTATTTGGTCGTGAAGCTCTGGTCGCTCGAGGCGGATCGGGAGGTGCGCAGCTGGGACGCGTACACTGCGGCCGTGGCGTTCAGCCCCGACGGTCAGACGCTCGCGCTCGGTGCACCCTATCCATTAGAGCAGGAAGCGCCGGAGCCAGCGCTGTGGACGGCGGCGCAGCTCTGGTCGACCGCGACCGAGACCGCGACGGCGACGCTGTGGGGCCATGGACTGCCCGTGCGCGCGCTGGCGTTCAGCCCGGGCGGGAAGCTGCTGGCCACGGGCGGCGAGGACCTGCACGTGAAGCTCTGGTCAGTGGAAACGGGGCAGGTGCTCGCGGAGCTGCCGGAGCTCCCCGACCAGCCGCACTGGATCGCGTTCAGCCCGGACGGGCGTCTGCTCGCGACCGTGAGCCTGGACCAGAACGTCCGGCTGTGGCAGGTCACGTGCAGCGCTGCCATGAAGGCGGCCGCGG